>JAWOFC010000001.1:0-2986 GCA_046482455.1 Halanaerobacter sp.
ATTTACTTATTTACAAACAAAAATGATTAAATTTCATTAACTTTAATCAAACTGTTTTATAACCCTTTTTTTATTTAAAATCAAGTTAAAGAATTCAATTTATCAAATAATACTTTAAACTTATTTAAATGCTTTCTTGCCTTATCTAATTCAAAACTAGATGTATACTCCCTTAATTGTCCAGCATAATCAACTAAGAATTCTAATTCATAATCTAGGGCAATCTGCTCTATTCTATCTGCAAACTCTTCTACTTCATTGATAATAAATGTCTGCTCTAACTCCTGATAATCTACCATTACCTCATCTTCTAGTTCAGTTATTAAGTTTTCTAACTTGCTCTCGTCTAATTCAATCTCTTCTTTTGTAATATCTGTAATCTTCTCTTTCTCAGCCTTTATTTCTTTGAGTTCATAATCTAAATAATTGGTCAATAACTTTAAAAAACTATCCTTCTGCAGTGGCTTAGTAATAAAGTTATCAAAGGACGTCCGCCTAATCTTCTCTATTTCATCTTTAGTAGCTGATGCTGTTAGAGCAAGTACAGGAGTATCCTGATTTAACTGACCATCTTTAATCTCTTCTAATACCTGATAGCCATCTATATCCGGCATCTTAAGATCTAATAAGATTAGATCAAATTCTTCTTGCTGAGCTAATTCAATAGCTGACCTACCATTAACCGCAGTTGTTACTTTTAGACTCTGCTTCTCCAAAATTGCTTTTAATAATTCTCTATTTGACTGAATATCATCTACCGCTAATATACGAGCAGATTCAAAAACAAAGTCCTGCACTTCTAATCTACCTCTTTCTCCAAGTTCTTCTTTTCTCTTCCACTTAACTTTTTCAAACTCCACCCTAAAAGTACTACCCTGTCCTACTTGACTCTCTAAATTAATACTGCCGCCCATCATTTCAGTTAAACGTTCAGTAATTGCAAGCCCTAAACCTGTACCTTCATACTGTCTACTAATGCTGTTATCTTGTTGACGGAAAGAAGAAAAAATATCATCCTGTTTATCTTGGGGAATTCCAATCCCAGTATCTGTTACTTCTAGGGATAGCTTGAGACTTGTATTATCTTTCTCTATATCAACTACTACTTTGATATAGCCTTGATCAGTAAATTTGACCGCATTACTGATCAAGTTAAGCATTATCTGCCGCATACGCTGTTCATCTAAATTGACTAGGGGCAGCTCTTCTTTGATATCAATCATAAAACTTAATCCCTTTTGCTTCACTTCTTGACTGAATATCTGCTCCATCTCTTCTAATAACTGTCTTAAATCAAAGTAATCATACTCAATCTTTAACTCTCCTGCCTCAATTTTTGATAGATCCAAAATATCATTAAGCAAGGCTAATAAATTATTACCTGCTTTCTTAATTGCATCAAGGTGTTTCTGCTCTTCACTACTTTCAACCATCTCTTCTAATAATTCACTAAAACCAATTACTGCATTCAGCGGAGTTCTGATCTCATGACTCATATTAGCTAAAAACTCTGATTTAGCCCGATTTGCTGCTTCGGCTGCCCGCTTTGCCTGCTTTAACTGCTGCTCGCGGTGCACTCGCTCACTCACATCACGTTCCATACTCATATAAGCATAAGGCTCTCCTGTCTTATCTGTAATAGCTATTACCTTCAACTGACACCAGAAGGTAGAGCCGTCTTTGCGTTTATTTAAGAGTACACGCTGATAGCTCTTACCCTCTTCTAAGGCTTGATAAATCTCTCTTTGCACCTCTGCTTCATTATCTTCAGCATTAAATATATCAGGTTTTCGACCATACAATTCTTCACGCGACCAGCCGAATAACTCCTCAGCCGACTTATTTACATACTCTATATATCCTTCAGTATCTGTTTGAATAATACTATCATCAGCCTGTTCTACCATCTCAGACATTAACTTTAATTTTTCTGTCTGTCTTCTATACTTTGCCTTTAATCTATTTACTGTCTTTACTAAGATTTGATTATTAATTCTAAAGAATAAAGTCCCTACCACAATTAATAATAGGATAATCAAACTACTCCAGATTAAGAATCTATTTCTAAAGTACTCAAACTGACTTGTAATACTTGTTTCAGGAGTAGACATAGCTACCACTAACTGCTGCGTTCCTACTTGAATGGTCGACCAAGAGATATACTTCTTATGCATCTCCCCAGTCTCTCGTACCAAGAACTTATAATTATCAGAACCGCTTGTTTGATTAATCATCTTCTTGTCAACTGCCAGCAGCTTCTCATAACCTTGATGAATCTGAAATACATTCTTCCCAATAATCTCTTCGGCGCGGTCATATACTATTTCACCTTGACCATTAATCATATAAGCAGTCCCATGCTCTTTTAATTCAATTGGGGCAATATATTTATCAGTTAGATTGCTTAAATCACTTACAACAGCTATGACCTCTTTCGAATCATTTCTCTGCAGGGGATAAAAAACAACCATTAACTGTCTTTGCTTACTAATTAGCAGCGGCGGCACATAATAATCTTCTTCAACCGAATCCCAATATTTCCTACTTAACTTCTCTAATTCAGCACTAAGTTGAGTGGTATTGTTATTATCAAATCTATTTATTACCTTAGAAATCTCTCCCGCTTCTTCTAATAAAGCTATATATTTTATCTCCGATTGAGCATAAAAACAAGAATCTGTTTCATCAAATTCATCTAATTCTTTAAAACGTTTATAGGGATCTTCAATAATATTTTTAATGCGCCTTGATAAATTTTCTTGCACAATCGAAACATAGAGATTCTGTTCTTCTAAATAAGAATTAACTTGCTCTTGATAGGACAAATTATATAGATAATAGAACATAGCAAAAAAGACTATAACTAAAAAGATAATGACGGCTATCAAAAAATTATTATATTTCTTACGCTGTTTATCCCCTAAATCCTGCATAATTTGCCCCTCCTCTACTTACAAAAATAGATCTAAAATTTCTAACTCTTCTT
>JAWOFC010000226.1:0-9231 GCA_046482455.1 Halanaerobacter sp.
CCTCAAGAGTTATTTGAGCATCCAAAGGAAAAGGGGACACAGGAGTTTTTAAAGAAGGTTTATTAGCTGTCAGCTGTGAGCTGTCAGCCGGCAGGTAAAGTCAAAATAAGCTGTGAGGTGTGAGCTGTGAGCTGTGGGGTAAAAGCATAAAATAAAAAGCAGAAAAACATTAGCAAGCAGGCAATAAGCAAAGAACTCGGTATATAAATTACGCACTTAATATGCTCAAAGTAGCGCAAATAGGGTTACACGGAGAGTCTCATTTTTTTGCGACTCGGAGGGCGAAGCAAAAATTAATCTTAGTAATTTGTGAAAATTGAGTTTAGGTTTTAATTTTTTTAGGTTCTTGACTTTTTAGCTTTTGACTTTTTAAGATTTTGATTTCTAAGGTTTTGATTTTTGAGGAAATTCTGTTTGAGCGAAATTTTAATTGAGCGAGTTTAATTTCCTAATGAGTTTTTGATTACTTTTGTCTCATAGACAAAAGTAATAGTATATTCGTTGACATATTATATATAATATGATATACTATCCTGTAGTGATTGCGAAAAAACATACTAATTGCATCACACGAATAATGAAAGTACTTAGGAGGAATTTAAAGATGAGATTAACAGGAAATGTAAAATGGTTTGACAACAAAAAAGGTTATGGATTTATTGAGCAAGAAGAAGGCGACGATGTGTTTGTTCATTATAGTGCAATTGAAGAAGAAGGCTTTAAATCATTAGAAGAAGGACAAGAAGTAGAGTTTGAAATTGTTGAAGGCGAAAGAGGACCACAAGCTGAAAATGTAACTAAAGCATAGTTCATTCTGCGGCCAAAGCTCTGGATTTTATCCAGAGCTTTTTTTAAATTTTTGTAGTTTTGTTTAAAAAAATGAAGGAATTTAATTAGTTTATAAAGAATTAGTACCGTATGAAGCTATTAGATTATTTACTATTGGGGAAGGAGATGATCGAGACATGAAATTTATGATTAGCGGTCGTGATATCGAAGTAACTGAGGCACTAAAGGATTATGCTAAGGAAAAGATAGGGAAGATAGCAAAGTACTTTGATGATGATACTGTGATTGAAGCCCAGATCTCTCTGCATGTAGAAAGCGAAAGACATATGGTAGAGGTTACAATGTTTGTCGATGGCTTAACTTTAAGAGCTGAAACCAAGACTGGGGATATGTATGCTTCAATTGATGGCGTGGCTGATAAGTTGGCCCGTCAGGTGCGAAAGTATAAAAGCAAGATCAGAAGAAAACTGCGTGAAGAGAAGCTAAAGTTTGAAGAAGAGATAGTTGAAGCAAGACATAAAGAAGAAAAAGGCGAAGAGGAAGAAGAACCACAGATAGTTAGAACTAAGCGCTTTGCTATGAAACCAATGGGGGCCAAAGAGGCTGCTATGCAGATGGATTTATTAGATCACGACTTCTTTGTCTTTTCTAATGCCGAGACCGAAGAAGTAAATGTAGTATATAAACGTAATGATGGAGATTACGGTTTGATTGAACCGACAATCAAATAGATATTTCCCAAGCCAGCTGGTTTTTAGCTGGCTTTTATTTATTCTTTAGCTCATGACTCACAGCCCACAGCTCATAGCTAATTCTTGTAGTCTTCAAGAATTTGATTTTAACCGATTACTGATTACTATTTTCTGATTACTGATTTTAAGAGTTTGCCTCCTCGCCCTTTAAATGATATAATCAATTTTAAGGTTAACTCAAATTCAAAAAATAGGAGAGATGATTTAATGTTAGATATTTTAAAGAAGGTCTTTAGAAAGTTTGTTCCGCACCCCAATGATAAGAAGTTAGACAAATTATGGCCGCTTGTAGAAGAGGTCAATCAATTAGAAGAGAAGATGAAGACTTTAAGTGATGAAGAATTAAAAGCTAAGACAGCAGAATTTAAAGAACGCTATGAAAATGGCGAGACTTTAGATGATCTCTTAGTAGAATCCTTTGCAGTTGCAAGGGAAGCAGCAGCAAGAGTTACAGAGATGAGACCTTATGATGTGCAGGTCTTAGGAGGGATTGTGCTCTATCAAGGTCGCATTGCAGAGATGAAGACTGGTGAAGGTAAGACCTTAGTAGCTACAATGCCGGCTTATTTAAATGCTTTAACTGGTGAAGGTGTACATATTGTAACAGTCAATGACTATTTAGCCGAGCGAGATAGTGAATGGATGGGTCAAGTCTATGAGTTCCTCGGTTTAGAAGTGGGCGTTATCTTAGAAGATATGGACTATACAGAGCGTAAAGAGTCCTATGAGGCAGATATTGTCTATGGGACGAATAATCAATTTGGCTTTGATTATCTACGTGATAATATGGCAACAAGAGAAGAGGAGATAGTCCAAGGTGAGCTTAACTTTGCCATCTTAGATGAGGTAGATAGTATCTTAATTGATGAGGCACGAACACCGCTGATTATTTCTGGCCCTACAGAAGATTCACCTAAGATGTACTATAAGTTTGCCCGTTTGGCCCGTAAGTTAGTTCTGGACCGCGACTATGAAGTCGATGAGAAGGCTGGGTCAGTCTTTTTAAATGATGAAGGGATTGACCGCGTGGAAGATAGCTTAGGAATTGAGAATCTCTATGATAATCAGCATATGGATGAGCTCCATCATATGATCCAAGCCCTAAAGGCTAAAGAGCTTATGGAGCGTGATCAAGACTACATTGTAAAGAATAATGAAGTCCATATTGTCGATGAGTTTACAGGACGTTTAATGTCAGGACGGCGTTATAGTGAAGGTCTACACCAAGCAATTGAGGCTAAAGAAGGCGTTGATATTCAAGAAGAGACACAGACAATGGCAAGTGTTACCTTCCAGAACTTCTTTAGAATGTATGATAAATTATCAGGGATGACAGGGACTGCTGTTACCGAAGCAGAAGAGTTTGAAGAGATCTATGATTTGAATGTAGTAGCAGTGCCGACAAATGAACCTGTGATTAGAGAAGATCATCCTGATGTAATCTATAAGACAGAAGAGGCAAAGTTTAGAGCAGTTGTGCGAGATATTAAAGAGAGTTATGAACGCGGACAGCCGGTCTTAGTAGGTACTGTAGCAATTGAGAAATCAGAACAGCTAAGTCGGATGTTAAAGAAAGAAGGTATCCCCCATGAAGTATTAAATGCTAAACATCATGAACGAGAAGCTGAGATTATTAAGCAGGCGGGCCAAAAGGGTGCAGTTACAATTGCTACGAATATGGCCGGTCGGGGAACTGATATTGTCCTAGAAGAAGGCGTAGTTGATCTGGGCGGTCTCCATGTAATCGGTACAGAGCGTCATGAAAGCCGCAGAATTGACAATCAGCTGAGAGGACGTTCAGGACGGCAGGGAGATCCGGGTTCATCACGTTTCTATGTTTCCTTAGAAGATGATTTAATGCGTTTATTTGGTTCAGATAAGATTACGGGTATTATGGATAGTTTAGGTTTAGATGAAGACCAGCCGATTGAGCATGATTGGATTTCAAGTTCTATCTCGCGGGCTCAAAAGAAGGTAGAGAGTAGAAACTTCGGTATTCGAAAGAGTATTTTAGAGTATGATGAAGTACTCCATAAACAGCGCAAGGGTATTTATCAGCGCCGCCATCAGATTCTAGCCGGTAAGAACTTAAAAGAGATGCTCTTTGAGATGGGGGAAAAGTGGTTAGATGATACCCTAGAGATCTATATTGATGAAGGGGATGCGCCTGATCAATGGGATATAGAAGGACTCTTAAAGCATATCGAAGACTTTGTCGGTGCGATAGATTTAACTACAGCTGACTTAGAGAGAACTAAGAAAGAAGAGATTGAGGATAAATTGATGACAGAGTTGAAAGCAGCTTATCAAGATAAGCGAGTTGATTTAGGAGACGATAGTATTGAGGAGTTAGAAAAGACTGTGATGTTAAAGACAGTTGATCAAAAGTGGATGGATCATCTCCAAGCTATGGATGAATTGAAGCAGGGTATTGGTCTCAGAGCTTATGGACAGCGCGATCCATTGACTGAGTATAAGTATGAAGCCTTTGATATGTATAAAGAGATGTTAGGTAGGATTAGAGAAGATATAATCCAGTATCTATTTGCAATTGAGATTGTGCATGAAGGAAGAGAAGAAGAAGAAGAGAGACAGGCGGAGTTAAACTTCAGTCATGAAGATGGAGTCTCTGCTTATGATTTAGAGCAGATGCAAGAAGAACAAGAAGAGAGAAAACAGGCTGCTCAGACCAATCGCGGCGGCGAAGAAGAAGAGATTGAACGTACACCACTAAAGAAGAAAGAAGAGCCGGGACGTAATGATCCTTGTCCGTGCGGTAGTGGTAAGAAGTATAAGAAATGCTGTATCGATAAGGATAAGTACGGCGGATATGAATAAGAACAGTAAATAGTAATTAGTGATGAGTAAAGAGTAATCAAAAAAAGATAAAAGCAGTAAGACTAGTAATCAGTGCTGAGTAAAGAGAAAAGTAGTATATAATAATGAGTAATTAGTAAAAAGTAAAACTAGTAAAAAATGTAGAGATTTGGCATTGCCAAGTCTAGGAGTTGATTTTTATTGTGGTACTGCTAAATTGATGTGTTGATTTTATATTTTTTAGATTTTGATTGTATGCTCTTGATTTTAACTCATTACTGATTACTCATTACTGATTACTTGTTACTCATCACTGTATTAAAAGGGGGTTTTTTAGTGACGGAATTAGAACAGAAGTTAGCAGATATCAAAGAGACGCTGCTCGATTTGAGGGAATCTCTTTGACTATGATGAATTAGAGAAAAAACAAGCAGAGCTCAAAGAAGAGATGAGTCAGCCGGGCTTTTGGGATGATAGTGACCGAGCTCAAAAGATTGCTAAACAGGAGAGCGCTATTAAGGATAAGCTGAAGAGTTATGATGCTTTAGTTGAAAAGAGAGAAGAGTTGGAAGTATTACTCGAATTAGGTCAAGAAGAGAATGATCAAGCTACAGTAGATGAGGTGCGAGAGGGAATTAAGGAGTTAGAAGAGAATGTCGATGACTTAGAACTGAAGACTCTCTTAGATGGTGACTATGACCATAATAATGCCTTATTATCGATTAATCCTGGAGCAGGCGGTGTTGATTCGCAGGACTGGGCAGAGATGCTGCTGAGGATGTATACGCGCTGGGCAGAGAGTAATGGCTATCAGGTCAATACTTTAGAGCTAATGCCTGGTGATGAGGCTGGAATTAAGAGTGCAACCCTGCAGATAGAAGGCGACTATGCCTATGGGTACCTGCAGTCAGAAAAAGGAGTGCACCGTTTAGTCAGGATTTCGCCCTTTGATTCTTCAGGGCGGCGCCATACCTCTTTTGCCTCTGTTGATGTGATGCCGGAGTTAGATGATGATATTGAGGTTGATGTGAATGAGAATGATTTAAAGATTGAGACCTATCGAGCTAGTGGGGCAGGAGGTCAGCATGTGAATACGACCGATTCAGCAGTACGGATTACTCACCTACCGACAGGGATTGTAGCTCAGTGTCAGAATGAACGCTCCCAGCATAAGAATAAGAATGGTGCCATGAAGATCTTAAAGTCGAAGCTATTTGAGTACTTAGAAGAGAAGCAGGCTGAAAAGCTAGATGAGATCCGCGGTGAACATAAAGAGATTGCATGGGGCAATCAGATTCGCTCTTATGTCTTCCATCCTTATCAGATGATTAAGGACCATCGGACCGATTTAGAGATAAATAAGACAGAACGGGTGATGGATGGCAGGTTAGAGCCTTTGATTGAGGACTATTTGCAGAATAAGGATGAATTAGATTAAGAGAAATTAACCTCAGGTTTTCTAGCCTGGGGTTTTTTGATTGTTAATTTTTCTTATCTTGGGTATAATAGAAAGTAGAGCAGAGGAGTACTTTCAGCTAAAAGATGATTTTGGAAGATGCAATATTCAGTTGTATTTCAACTGTACTTTCAGGTTTTTGTCAAGACCCTTCGTGAAAACCACAAAAACCGTATTCACTGTAAACTGTTTTTAATGTTTTGACTTTATGTTTTTGATTTCAACTGTACACTGTCAACTGTAAACTGTAAACTATTAACGTGGTGGTGGCAGTAAATTTAGATTTGTGCTCAGTACTATGAATTAAGTAATGGATTTAGCTGAGAGCACTATATAGGTTTGAGAGGTGATATAAATGAAGAAACCGCCTGTTGGCATTAGTAATTATCAAAAGATAATAGATGAAGACTATTATTATGTAGATAAGACTATGTTGATTAAAGAGATAATGGAGAGTGGTGAAGTAGTTCTAATTACTCGTCCGCGCCGTTTTGGCAAGACCTTAAATCAGTCCATGATGCGTTACTTTTTTGAAGCTCAGGCAGAAGATACTAGTTACTTATTTGAAGATAAGAAGATTTGGCAAGAAGATCAATACCGCAAGATGCAAGGAGAGTATCCAGTCATTTATCTGAGCTTTAAAGATGTTAAGAATAGAGACTTTGAAATTAGCTATCAATTTATTGAGTACTTAGTAGCGAAAGAGTTTAGGCGTCATAAATATCTCTTAGATAGTATAGATGATGAGGTAGAAAAAGAGACATTTCAAAAGATTAGCCGTCGGGAAGCAGATTATGTGACTTTGCAAAATAGCCTATTAACTCTCTCGGAGCATTTGGCAAAACATTATGGGAAGAAAGTAATTTTATTAGTTGATGAGTATGATACTCCAATCATTGCTGCCTATAATTCTGGTTATTATGATGAATTTATTGACTTTTTTAAGACATTTTTAAGTGCTGCTCTAAAAGATAATCCTCATCTAAAGAAGAGTACCTTAACAGGAATCACAAGAGTAGCAAAGGAGAGTATCTTCAGCGGTCTTAATAATTTAGATGTAGCTACTATGTTAGCCCCATCTTATAATGACAAGTTTGGTTTAACACGCGAAGAAGTAATTGAGGTAGTGGATTACTATGGCTTCGAGTATGAAGAAGAAAAAATAATAGAGTGGTATAATGGTTATAATTTTGGCGGCAGAGAGATCTATAATCCCTTTTCTATTATTAATTTGGTAGACCATCAAGGTCAAATTCAAGAGTATTGGGTTAATTCTAGCGGTAATCAGCTAATTAAAGACTTAATTCGTAGGAGTAGTGCAAGATTTAAAGATGGTATTTTGAAGCTAATAGCAGGAGGGGAGATAAGTGCAGAAGTAGAAGAGGATCTTGTCTTTTCGGATATAGATGGTAGTGAAGATAATATCTGGACACTGCTCTTGTTTAGCGGTTATTTAAAATGGACTGAGCAGATTAAAAGAAGGAAGTATAAGTTAAAGGTGCCGAATGAAGAAGTGATGTTCTTTTATAACTATACAATCAAAGATATTTTAGAAGATAAAGAGATTGCGCTGCAAGATATGATTCTAAATTTGATTAAAGGAGAAATAGAAGATTTTAAAGCAGAATTTAAAAGATTAACTAAAGAGACTCTAAGCTATTTTGATACTTCAGAGAAGAAGCCGGAAAAGTTTTATCATGGTTTGGTCTTAGGTATGGTAGTCGGCTTAAAAGATGAGTATTTAGTTAAGAGCAATCGCGAAACAGGCTATGGTAGAGCAGATGTGGTATTAATCCCTAGGGATAGTAATCAAAAAGGGTTAGTTTTTGAATTTAAGAGATACTCTAAGACTAAGGATAGAGATTTAATGGAGAGTGCGCAGAAGGCATTAGAGCAGATAGAGCGGGAAGAATATGAGGCAGATATCAGAGCCCATGGAGTAAATGAGATAATCAAGGTCGGAATTGCCTTTGCAGGAAAGAAGGTTGAGATTAAGAGCAACCTTGATAGTGAGCAGTCATTAAGTAGAGAAGAAGAGATTGCCCAAGGGATGTTAGAGAAAGGATTTAATTTGGATATGATTGTAGAGTTGACTAAGCTGAGTAGAGAAGAGGTCAAAAGTTTAAGAGAAGATTAAGTCTTAAAAATCCGTCTGAGAAGGCGGGTTTTTTATTTTTTTGTGAGCTTGAAATATCTTAAAAGTCTGGATAGTAGGTATTAATGATCTTAACAGCAAATAATTATATAAAGAACTTAGAAAGATTGAGTTAATAATTTTCTTGAGGTGGTCCGATGTCTTATTTGATAAAAGTAACATTAATTGCCCTTTTAGCCGGTACTTTAGGTACTGGTTTAGGAGGTCTAGTTACCTTTCTTTGGCGTGAGCCTAGTGCTGGAGTAGTGGCTAGTCTATGGGGGCTCGCCGCAGGGGTGATGTTGGCAATTGTCGGTCTTGATCTATTTCCTGAAGCTATCCATTACGGTACTGTTGTCTATACTCTAATTGGCAGCTTAGGAGGGGTTTTGCTCTTAAAATTCATTTCGGCTTATTTTAAGTCTGAGTTTCGGGCAGGATATATTGAGACAGGGCTATTATTAGGGATTGGCATTGCTCTGCATAATTTTCCTGAGGGCTTAGCCATTGGAGCAGGTTATGCTGCAGAGGCTGATTTAGGTCTAGGACTGGCAGTAGTTATGGCAGTGCACAACTTTCCCGAAGGGTTATCAATGGCGACTCCTTTAAAGATTGGAGGTCTAAGAGCAGAGAAGATAGTACTATATACTATCCTACCTGGTCTGCCTATGGGCTTAGGAGCACTATTAGGGGCAGGATTAGGTAGAGTCTCCCCCTCTACTTTAGGTCTTACGCTGAGTTTAGCCGGCGGCGGAATGTTATATATTATCTTTTCTGAATTAATTCCGGGTGCTTATAGCTTTAATTATGGTTTAAAAGCAACTCAGGGCTTGATTTTAGGTTTCGGTTTAGGGGCAATATTTGTAATTATGATCTGAGGTGATAGAGGTGAAGAAGATTGGATTGATCTTAGTCTTGATTATTTTAGTCAGCTTACAGTTCTTTCTACCTCGTTATACAGCCGGGCAGTTAGAAGAGTCGCTGCAAGAGGAGGTAGATGATTATCAAAGTCTGCAGGTGGAGCTTAATAGTTGGCCGGCTGTAGAGCTATTTTTGAACAGAGCAGACCAAGTAGAGATTAAAGGAGATAATATAGTAGTTGATCGTTTAAGGTTAGCTACTTTAAGAGCAGAGTTTAGAGATCTTAAATTGGCAGAGAGGGCAGGAGATTGGGAAGTAATTAGTGGGGAGAATAGCAGTCTCTATCTCTTAGTTAAGGAGCAGGATTTAAATGATTACTTAAAGACTAAAGATGAGTTGGATATATTTAAGCGAGTTAAATT
>JAWOFC010000237.1:0-3724 GCA_046482455.1 Halanaerobacter sp.
ATGGAACAATCTATCTGGCAGGAATAAAATTGCATGCTATAGATCCGTGCGGAATTAAAAAGTGGAGTCTTGATATAGGAGGGGGCAATACTAATACTGCCAGTCCTATTATTGGGAATAATAAAAGAATTTATCTACGCAACGATAAAGACTCTTATCTGTATGCTATAACAACTACTGGAGAGAAAGTATGGCAGTATAAACTTGATGAAGGAAGCTTTTGGGGAAGTACTGTTGTAGGTAGAAAAGGTAGGATTTATATTGGCAGTTCTAAATTACATGCAATTGATGCTCAAGGTCAAAAAAGATGGACTTATAGCCCTGATGATTGGGTCACTTCTAATATTGTAATTGGTGGGGAACTTATCTATTTTGGAGCAGGGGAAAAGTTATATGCTCTCGACCAATCTGGAAATTTAGTTTGGGTATTTAAGGCAGAGGGAGATATATTATCTTCTCCTGCTCTAACTAAAGATAATTTAATCTATCTTCCCAGTGATAAATTATATGTCCTTAATCAAAATGGAGAGAAAAAGAGGATTCTAAAGACTAATGAATTTTTAAGTGACCTTGTAGTTGACCAAGAAGGAACTATTTATTTTGGCAGTGGTAATAAACTATATGCAATTAATGATCAAAATGGAGGATTAGCTGCTAGTCCTTGGCCGATGATCTATAATAACTTAAGACATACTGGCTGTCAGTTGTAAAGAGAAGTTATTTTGGTATTGATGTTAAAAATTAGAAAAAACCTTGACTTTTACTCTTTTTTTTACGATAATTAGGTATAGAGGGTAAAATACAAAAATTTTAATAGTAGAGTATGATATATGGAGTGATTATTATCGATAGTAAAGATAAAATATTAGATGTAGCATTACAGTTATTCATTCGTAATGGTTATCGTGGAACTGCTCTTAATCAGATAGCTGAAGAAGCAGGATTGACTAAAGGAGGTGTTTATCACTATTTTGCTAGTAAGGATGACTTATATCATCAAGCAGTAAGGCGTTTTTTTGGTCTTAATCAGCCGGAATGGATAGAAGATAGTAATTTAGAGATTAAAGAATTGATTTGGCAGGGTTTTGAATCAATCGAAGAAAGGAAAGGCTGGATTAAGAAGTTAGTTGGTTTAGATAGTAATGATGCTATTCTATACTTCTATATGTTCTTATATGATGCTACAAGTAGATATCCTGAATTGCAAGAGTTCATTGACAAGCATGATAATGCTAGACGTGAGACTTTAATTGCTGCTTTTGAAGAAGCGCAAGAAAGGAAAAAGATTAGACAAGATATTGACCCCGAAGTAATTGCCTTTGAATTAGATGCTTTATTACAACAGTTAGAATATATGAGTTTTGTTAATCCAGTAATCAGTCAAGAGTCGAATATGTATCAAAGAATTTTTGAAAATTATTGGTTGAGATTAAGAAAATAATTTTTTAGGATATACATACCAACTGGTAGGTATCGAATTTTGTAATATTTTGTAAACTACTAGATCTTATTATGTTGTGATAAATATTGATATTTAATATGAAATTAATTATAATTGATATATTAACTATAATTAATTGGTAATGATTATAGTTAAGAGGGTTCTATTTTAGTTAAATTTTATTTTACATTTAAGTTAAATGTCGAAACTTGTCTTTACATGAAGAATAATAAAATATATAATGAAAATATGAAAAGAATTATCATAGACGTTAATCATTTAAATTGTAGGTGATGAGATATGAAAATAGAAGTTAAAAAGATAGGTAATATTAAGATTATTAGTTTGATTGGTGATTTAGACGGTAGTTCCGCCTCTAAAGTACGAGAAAATCTTATTTCGCATATAAATCGTGATAGCAAGTTGGTTTTTGATATGAGTCAGTGTGAATATATTTCTAGTGTCGGTTTAAGAGTACTGTTAATTGTGTCTAAAAAGTTAAAATCTAAGGGCAGTAAGGGTGTCTTAGCTGGATTAGTGGAAGAAGTGAAAAATGTTATGGAAATAACTGGATTCGATCATATGCTAAGTAGCTATGAGACAATTGATGAAGCCATTAATGTCTTTAGGAAGGAAGATGATTATGGAACGTGTAGACAATTATCCAACTCATGAGTATCAAGGACTAAAATTAAGACGTGGACATCCTTTACCTTTCGGCGCTACTTTAGTTCCAGCTGGTGGAGTTAATTTTTCAGTTTTTTCTAAACATGCTGAGGATTGTGAACTTGTTCTGTTTGAAAAAGGAGCAAAAGAGCCTTATGTTGTGATTCCTTTTCCCGATGAGTTTAGGATTGGGGATGTCTTTACGATGACAGTCTATGATCTTGATTATGAAAATATAGAATATGGTTATCGGATGGATGGGCCCTATGATCCCGAAGCCGGTCATGTATTTGATAAGAATAAGACTCTGCTTGATCCTTATGCTAAAGCAATTGGGGGACGAGAGGTGTGGGGGGAAGAGCCAGACTATGATAATAATTTTCAACATCGTTCCCGAATTATAAGTGATGACTTTGATTGGCAAGGGGAGCAGCCAGTCGAAAGAGATATGGAAGATTTAGTTATCTATGAAGCACATGTACGCGGATTAACCAAACACCCCTCATCTGATGTTAAGCACCCAGGAACTTTTGCTGCTATTAGAGAAAAGATACCTTATTTAAAGAAATTAGGGGTTAACTGTATTGAACTGCTGCCTATTTTTGAATTTGATGAGTTTGAGCATGCTCGCATTTCACCCGAAACTGGAGAGCAGTTATTAAATTATTGGGGCTATAGTGCAGTAGGATTTTTTGCTCCTAAGGCTGGTTATGCAGCTACTGGTAAGTACGGTATGGAAGTTGATGAACTTAAAAATTTAATTAAAGAATTACATGAAAATGATATTGAAGTAATCTTAGATGTAGTATTTAATCATACTGCTGAAGGAAATGAGCGCGGACCTTATATTTCTTACAAGGGTATAGACAATAAAACATATTATCTATTAACTCCGCAAGGGTATTATTATAATTTTAGCGGCTGTGGTAATACTTTAAACTGTAATCATCCAGTTGTCAGGAGTATGATTTTAGACTGTTTGCGTTATTGGGCGTCGGAATATCGGATTGATGGTTTCAGATTTGATTTAGCTTCTATTTTATCGCGGGATCAAAAAGGTCGCCCCCTACCTAATCCACCAATTATAGAGACTTTAGCACAAGATCCTATTTTGGGTAATTGTAAGTTAATTGCTGAAGCTTGGGATGCTGCTGGCTTATATCAGGTTGGTTCTTTTCCTTCTGGTAATAGATGGGCAGAGTGGAATGGCGAGTATAGAGACTGTATTCGCAAATTTATTAAAGGTAATGGCGATGTAGCAGGCGAGATTGTACAGCGGATTGAAGGCTCACCTGATATATATGGTGAACGCGGTCCAACGGCTTCAATTAATTTTGTTACTTGTCATGATGGATTTACTCTAAAAGACCTAGTCTCTTATAATAACAAACATAATAAAGCTAACGGTGAGAATAATTTTGACGGTACTAATGATAACCACAGTTGGAATTGTGGATATTAAAAATGTTAAATAATTAATTCCAAGGTATTAACATTGTTCGAAAATAATGTATTGAAATATAAATAATTAAAATTAATGTAAATATCGAAATTTATATATTATTGTTATTCATAAATATTATTTCTATTCTTTTTATTCTTGCCAAAGGCCGCTTC
>JAWOFC010000114.1:0-19061 GCA_046482455.1 Halanaerobacter sp.
GCTGCAAGGAGAGCTCCTTCAGTCGGGTCACCAATTATCTTCTCATCCTTTATCTCTGCATTATTACAGAGGGCACTAATCTCTAATATCCTCTTAAGATCAGGGTTAGTAAAGCCTTCTGCTCCTGCATAATAGACCTGCTCATTAGTATATATCCCTTCAACTACCATTTGATTAGTAGTTAAAGTCCCTGTCTTATCAGCACAGATTACTGTTGCACAGCCTAAAGTCTCTACAGCAGGCAGTTTTCTAACCACAGCATTAGACTTAATTAAACGCTGCACTCCTAGGGCCAAGACCAAAGTCACAATTGCTGGCAGTCCTTCCGGAATAGCCGCTACAGCTAGACTAACTCCTGATAAGAACATACGATAGACCGATTCTCCGCGCAAAACACCTAAGCCCATGACTGCCAAACAAGCCAGCAGACAAGATAGTACTATCCATTTACTCAAAGTCTTCAACCGCTTTTGCAGCGGAGTTAGCTTTTTATTCTCCTCTTTTAACAGACCGGCTATCTCTCCCATTTCTGTTGCTGCTCCTGTCTTAGTAACTACTGCTTTCCCTCTGCCTTCAACTACTGTAGTTCCTAAATAGAGCATATTACTGCGATCACCTAATGAGACATCGCCCGTTAGTCTAGTATCTTGCTTCACAACAGAAGTTGATTCACCAGTCAATGAGGCCTCATTGACTTTTAAATTATTGCTCTCCACTACTCTAGCATCAGCAGGAATCTTATCTCCTAGTTCAACTATAATTAAATCTCCTGGTACTAGGTTCTCTGCTGCAACCTCTTGTATTTGGCCCTCTCGCTTCACCTTAGCTTTAGGTGCAGATAGTTTCTTTAAAGCCTGTAAAGACTTCTCTGCTCTAAATTCTTGTATAAAGCCCATTACTGCATTTAAGAGCACAATTGCAAAAATTGCTGCAGCATCTGCTAATTCTCCTAAAAGCCCTGAAATAATAACTGCTGCTACTAAGACTAAGACCATGAAGTCTTTAAATTGGGCTAACCATAAACTCAAAACAGAAGCCCCTTCTTTCTGAGGTAATTTATTAAGCCCAACCTCATCTAAGCGGCAGTCAACCTCTGTACTGCTCAACCCCCGCTCTAAATCTACTTTTAATCTATCTATAAGCTCTACAGTTGAATAATTATAGATTTTATTATCAGCCACAGCAAACCCTCCTCTAAAATTGCAAACTATTACATCATTATTCAGAGGAGGGTTAAAAAAGAAGATATTTTTTAATTTTCTAATTTAGTGAACTGATCTTTACCAACACCGCAGATTGGACAGACCCAGTCATCTGGTAGATCTGCAAAGGCCGTTCCTGCTTCAATATCTGCCTCTGGATCTCCCTGGGCTGGATCGTAGATATAACCGCAGACATCACATTCATACTTCGGAAGATCAGCTGCAGCCTCATCTGTAGTCTCTTCTTTAGTTTCTAAAGCAAAAAACTGATCCTTATCAGCACCACAGACTGGACATTTCCAACCATGAGGTAAATCTGCAAAGGCTGTCCCAGCTTCTACATCATTCTCAGGATCACCTTGAGCAGGATCATAGACATAACCGCAGACTTCACATTTATACTTCTCAGCTTCATCTTTTTCAGCTTCGTCTTTCTCTGCTTCGTCTTCATCACCTTTATAAGTTGGTGCTCCTTCTGGGGACTTACCCTTCCACTCATTATGATAATAATCATAAGTCAAGACATCTTTATCTTGATTCATATAACCCGAGTTTAATATTTTTCCAATAAACATTGTATGAGTCTCAATTTCAACCTCTTCTATAACCTCAACTTCAATATAACTTACCGTATAATCCGTCAAGATCGGTACTCCAGTCTCTCCTAATTCATAATTCACATCAGTAAATTTATCTACTTCTCGTCCTGATTTAAATCCAAATGTACCTAAGACTTTCCGGGGTAGATCTTTAGATAGAATAGAAATAGTAAATACTCCACTATCTTTTATATACTCATTAGTCAAATGTCCTTTATTAGCACAGACTGCAATAGTAGGCGGTTCAGCACTCGTCTGTACAACTGTATTGCCCACAAAACCATTTATCTTGTCTCCTGATTTAGAACTGATTATATATAGTCCATAAGTCACTTCCATTAATGCATCAATATTAATTTCCTCCACTCTTTTCACCCCTTATAAATTTAATATCTAACTTGAAAATCATTATATTCTCCTTGGTAGGTCTCATCCTCAATCTCTATATTATCTACTCTTGCAAAGGATGGTCCTTTCTTAACCTCTTCTAATAGATTAGCCACTTTATCTTGCGAGCCTGAAAAAACAGCCTCAACTCGACCATCAGCTAAGTTCTTTACCCAACCATTAACGCCTAAGCCTTGGGCAGTCCGCGTAGTAAAAGCTCGAAAGCCAACTCCTTGTACTTTACCACTCCAATAGACATGTTTTCTAACTTTTACTGCCATAGCATTCACCCCTTTTAGAGACAGAATTTAATTGGAACCATCTTTTCTCTGCTGCACCCACAGTATTAATTTCTCTTTTTCTGGGGCAGTTATAGAGACAAACTCTAATCCTAAATGGTATTTTCTTCTGCTCCCGTGAGAATTCTGATTAACTTTAATCCGCAAAATTCTTCCTTCAACTTCATCCATAGGAAATTCAGCTAAATCAGCAAAATTAATCACTATTATCTTTTCTACTCTTAAACTACTTATATTTTCAACTTCCAGATTCATACCACTAGCACTAATATCGATTAATCGGCCTTGATATGATTCTTTTTTATTTAAAAGGTGGTAGTTCACTTGTTTATCAACCTTGACTCGAATATATCTTCTTCTCTCCTTCTTCCTCTCTTCTCCGAGCACAGTTACAGCCAAAACAGGACCAGCTTTAGTCCTTATTTTTTTAACTTCAATATCTAATTGGTAAAAAGCATTACTCTCCTCATAATTAAGAGTCCAGTTTTTTTCTTCTTTAAAGACTGAACTATCTTCAGAAGTAGCATTTAATAGCCTTAAATTCAGATTAATATCATCTTTAGAAATCACTTGTGCTTGATATTCTATATCAGAATTATTAGCTGGAGTCAATTTAACTTCTTGTCCTAAATATAAATTAAAATCAGCCATTACCCCCAACTCCTTCACAGCCTAATCTAATTAATCTAAGCTAATCTAATAGCAAAAACAAAAGATATTATACTATGCACAATCATTATTTTTAAGTAGAAGGTTTAGGGTCTCTCAAAATAAAGAATAAGAGGATGGCTTAGCATCCTCTTATCTAAAACACTACACTGATTGTACTTCTTTAACTTCAGGAATCTCTTCTTTCATTTTTTTCTCGATACCATTCTTTAAAGTCAACTGCGACATAGGACATCCAGCACAAGCACCTTGCAATTCTACTTTAACAATCCCATCTTCAGTAACCTCAATTAACTCTACATCTCCACCATCTGCCTGTAAAGAAGGCTTAATCTTTTCTAGAACCTCTTCGACTTTTTCTTGCACTAATAACATCTCCTTTTTTATAAAATAATTTAGATGAATCAAATACTTGATGAACTATTTAGTAACTTTTAAGTTGCCTCCATAAAATCCTACATGCTTGTCCTCATTCCAGTCTGTAGAATCATACATTATCTTATACTCTAATCCTTCCTCTAAATCAAAAGAATTAGCCCACACTCCAGATTCTACCTCTTCTAATGCATATGTTTTATCTGTAGGATCCCAATCATTCATATCTCCTACTAAATGTACTTCATCTACTTCTTCAATACCATACTTAGCCTGATTAAATTCAATCTTGATTAAATCGTCTTCTTTGTTTTCTATTTCACTATCTTCATCAATAGTAAGTTCTTCCTCTAAGTTAGCAAAATTCTTAGCTCCAATACCAGAGACATTCTTTACCTCTTCTAAAGTCTCAAAGCCTCCTACTTCTTCTCGATACTGGACTATCTTTTGAGCAGTTACTTTACCAACACCCTTTATCTCTTGCAATTCTTCCACATTAGCAGAATTAATATTTTTCATATTTCATTCCTCCTTTTGGCTTTTTTAATTTAGACTGCAAAATTATTAGATCTTCTAACTATAATAGATAATATGATATCATTACTAGTATATTTTCATATTAATTTTATCATAAATCATTATAAATGTCTAAATCTTTTAAATTATCATCTTTAAAGCAAATAAAATTAAGACAATACCTCCAATATAATCAGCATATTTCTCTACAATCATAAAATTCTTAATATAATTAGTTAAGACGAAAGCTAGCAGAGTTAAAATAGAGGTTACTAGTCCAATAATTAATGTCCCGCTAAAGATTGTAGATAGATTTAAATTATAAAGAACAGAAAATCCAACTCCTAAGGCATCAATACTAACACTGATTCCTAAAACAATATATGTCCACAGTTTTAGATTGCAATAAATACAGACCTCATCATCTTTATATCCTTCCCTTATTAATAATAATCCAATTAAAAAAATTACTAGCCCACTAATATATCCAGTAATATTAAAAATATTCTTATTAATATAATTCCCTAGTCCAGCTCCTAGTAAAGCGAAAAAAAATTGGAAGAAAGCAAAGGAAAAAATAATCCCAAATTTTTCTTTTGCTTTCAGATCTGTACCACAACCAACTCCTAGGGCAACCCCGAATGCATCTAGGGCCAAAGCAACTGCAATCAAAAGAATATTTAGCATACTTCCACTCCTAATTCATATTTGCTACTACTATTATTAGCATAATTATTCACTTTTATCATTTTGACTTCACTAACATTATACCTAAAATTAGATAATTATCAATAAAAATCCCAAATTATAAAAGACAGAAAAAAGACTGGATTATATCCAGCCTCTCTTTCATTCTTAAATTTTACTGACAAATCTTTCAATTCTATCTAAAGCTTCGTATATATTTTCTAAAGAAGATGCATAAGAACAGCGGACAAATCCTTCGCCACTCTCCCCAAATACACTGCCAGGAATCACAACTACTCCTTCTTCTTCCAGAAGTTGTTGTGAAAACTCCTCCGAACTAAGTCCTGTACTCTTAATAGATGGAAAAGCATAGAATGCTCCTTGGGGTTCAAAACAGTCTAAACCTATCTCATTTAAACCTTTAACTATTACTTTACGGCGTTGATTATAAGACTTAGCCATCTTATCTCTTTCTTGGTTACCATTTCTTAAGGCCTCTAAAGCCGCATTCTGACTAACAATTGGAGCGCAGAGCATGGTATATTGATGAATCTTCATCATAGCACTAATTATAGGTTCTGGAGCAGCAGCATAACCAATTCTCCAACCAGTCATAGCATAAGCCTTAGAGAAGCCATTTAAGACTATTGTACGCTCCTTCATGCCGTCTAAACTAGCAAAACTAGTATAGTCATCATCATAATAAGTTAACTCAGCATAGATTTCATCTGCTATCACAAAGAGATCATTCTCCTCTACTATAGCAGCAATCTCTTTTAATTCATCTTCGGTCATCACTGCTCCTGTCGGATTATTAGGATAACATAAGATCAAGACCTTGCTGTTAGGTGTGATAGCTTCTCTTAACTGCTCAGGGTTTAATTTAAAACTATCCTCTTGGCAGGTTGGAACTCTAACTATTTCAGCTCCTGCTAACTGTCCGGCTGGTCGATAGGAGACATAGCTAGGTTCTGGTAATAAAAGCTCATCACCTTCTTCTAGTAATGTTCTCAAGGCTAAATCAACTGCCTCACTAACGCCTACTGTAACTAACACTTGATCTTCTGGATTATACTCAAGATTAAAACTAGTATTTAAATAATCACTTATTTCCTCTCTTAATTCCAATAAGCCGTAATTAGAAGTATACATTGTATGACCTTTTTCTAAAGAATAATAAGCAGCCTCTCTAACATGCCAAGGGGTAACATGATCAGGCTCTCCTACTCCTAAAGAAATTACATCATCAACCTCAGAAACTAAATCAAAAAACTTTCTAATTCCCGAGGGGGGGATATCTTGTACTTTAGTTGAAATTACATTATCCCAATTCACGGCGAGACAGCCAACCTTTCACTATCTTGTTCTTCCCCTTTGAAAATTACTCCATCCTTCTTATAAGTTTTAAGCATAAAATGAGTAGATGTACTATTAATATGATCGATTGTAGAGAGTTTTTCTGCCACAAAAAGGGCTACTTCCTTCATTGTTCTATCCTCTACTTTAATCGATAAATCATAACCGCCTGACATCAAATAGACTGATTTTACTTCAGGAAAATTATAAATTCTTTTAGCTACTGCATCAAAACCTAAATCTCGTTCTGGCTTTACTTTAACTTCAATAAAGGCTGTTACAATCTCTCGATTAGTCTTATCCCAATCAATTAAAGTATTATACTTTACAATTACATTATTTGCTTCTAGCTTATTGACCTTCTCTTCAACTTCCTCTACTGAAGCTCCAATCATAGTCGCAATATCCTCAGAAGACAGATTACTATTATCCTCTAATAACTCTAAAATTTCATTTTCCATTATCATCTCTCCTTCTCAACTACTTTTTATTTAACTATTGAGATACAAAAGAATTATCTTTTAGATAAAATCTCCATAATTTATCTTTATCTTCTTCTGCATGATCAATATTAACTCTCTTAGCAGAAACTGCTCCATAATCTTTTCTATTACTTCCTTAATAGTCTATCAAACTCCTGCAAATGATTATATTTAATAATATTATTAATCTGTTCCACATATTCTTCTCTCTTCTGCGAATAGTTAAGTAATCCGGTTGATAATTTTAAAGAATCTAATTCTTTTCCTTCTTCTCTTAGCTCAAACCTAATTTTTCGCAGTTGACTATAGGCTGGATGAGTATTTAAATTCAACAAATAACTATTAATAGCCCCTTGAATACTAGAAAATTTTCTAATCTTATAACTAGCATTGACCGGTCTCTGTTCGGGAATAATTCCGGGTGCATCAGGATTAAAGGTCCACTCTCCAAATATATTATTAGCCTGAATAGTAAAACGAGAAGTTCCCCAACCAGACTCAGAAGCAGCTTGAGCTAAAATAAGAGATAAAGGAATAATATCTAATCTCTTCTCTAAACTTTTAATCTTATCTCTCCACTTGCCACTTTCTTTAATATTATAAAGAACAAATTTTTCCTGCAGCCACTCTTTACTCTGCTCTTCTAAATGACCATGCAAATAATATTGATTAGAGATCTTTTGTAGTAATTCACGCTGTTTTAAGAGCCTATGATTAGGATGATAGGCACCAATTGCAACAATATTAAAGAAGATCCTCTTTCTTTTAGCAATGCTTTCAATTTGACCCATATCTTTGGGAAACTCTATTATTTTCAAGTGAGGTATTTCTAGTAGCCGGCCAGCTTCATCAACCTTATAATCATTTAATAAGTTATCCCATTGTTGATAGCTACTATAACTTATCTTCTTAAAATCATAAGTCGGCTCTACATTAAAATCCAACTGCGTTCGCAAATCTTCACTGCTGGTCTTATCTTCACTTTTAAAAGTTTCTAAACCTATAGTTAAAATAATAACTAATAAGAGAAAGAACAACAATAATAATTTAGCTTCTTTCAGACTTATGTTTTCAGCAAAATCACTGAATTTGAAATCCAATTTTAGATAACCCCCACTCAAAACTTTGAATTTAGAGTTATTATAACATATCCACCACCAATTTTAAACTAGTATCATTAATCTAAAGCTTTAGCTAGTTCTTCAGAGTTATTAATCGGTTGTTGACAAGTATAATTTTGGCAGATTAATACTTCTTCTTCTCTCTCTTTAAAATCATCTGCTGTAAATAACTGATTTAATTCCGCTAAAGAATCAATCTTAGCTGGAGTATTTAAAATAACAGTGCTAAAGGGAAGATAATTATTATCTATAACCTCTAAAAATTCTTCTACACTATCTTTACTCTCTCCATTGACTACAATCTCTTGTCCTAAACTGCTACCAGGCAATAATGAAATTAAAGAAGCAGTATAAGCACTTGGATTTGCTTTAAAGCGTTGAGAAAAAGCATTAATCTGCTCTTCAAACCTAGTAAATAGAGATTCATCTGCAGTTAATTGGGCCAAACGCCAAAAGTTAAGAGCAGCAATTGCATTCCCACTTGGTAAGGCACTATCTTGAATCTTTTTTGGCCTTGTAATCAATTCTTCTCCATCACTTCCATATAAATAAAGCCCCCCTTGTTTCTGATCCCAAAAATATTCTATCAAATCCTGATTCAAATTAAGAGCTAACTTGAGATATTCTAGATCAAAACTGCTCTGATATAACTCAATCAAACCCCAAATTACGAAAGCATAATCATCTACATATGCCAAATAATCTGCTTCTCCATCTCTATAACGGGCTAAGAGCCTTCCGTCATCTCTAATCAGATTATTTTGAATAAATTCTACCGCTCTTTTAGCTTCTCCCTGATAATCCTCCTCTAATATCCGATCAGCACGTGAAAAAGCTGCAATCATTAACCCATTCCAAGCAGTTAAAATTTTATCATCCTTAGCAGGATGAACTCTCTTTTCACGATAAGCAAAGAGTTTCTGTCTGGCCAGTTTAAACTTCTTATCTATCTCTTCTTTAGTCTCTGCAGAATCAATCAAATTTGGAATATTCCTTCCTTCAAAATTACCTGCAGCAGTAATATCATAATAATCACAAAATTCTGTACCTTCTTCTCTGCCTAATACTTCTTTTACCTCTCCTGGGTTCCAAAGATAAAATTTCCCCTCTACCCCCTCAGAATCTGCATCTTCTGCTGAATAAAATCCACCCTCTGGAGCTGTCATATCCCGCTTAATATAAGTCAAAATTTCTCTAGCCACTCTAGCATAATCTGTTTTTGAACTCAACTGAAAGGCTTCTAAATAAGTAATAGCTAATAATGCATTATCATATAACATCTTCTCAAAGTGAGGCACTAACCATTTTCTATCAGTAGAGTATCTAGCAAAACCATACCCTAGATGATCATAAATTCCACCCCGCCACATATTATCTAAGCTCTCCTCTACCATCTTTAGTGCTTCTTGATTATCATGAGCCTTACTATAACGCAGCAAAAACAATAGATTATGGGGCTGGGGGAATTTAGGAGCAGCTCCAAAACCGCCGTATTGACTGTCAAACCTATATTTTAAACCCTCAAAAGCTGTAGTCACTAACTCCTTCATTTCAGCTGACGACATCTTATCATCGTCTTGGTCTTTGGAGCTTTCTTTTAATTTTTTAACGATCTCTTCTCCTGTTTTGATTAAGTGCTCTCTATTCTGCTCCCATTCTCGACTAACCCTAGTTAAAATATCTATTAACCCCGGTTGTCCGCGCTGACTCTCTTTGGGAAAATAGGTACCAGCAAAAAATGGTTCCCGCTCTGGAGTCATAATTATTGTTAAGGGCCAACCACCACGACCTACTAAGCTCTGGCAGACTTCCATATAAATACTATCAACATCTGGTCGTTCTTCACGGTCTACTTTAATTGCCACAAAATTTTGATTTAATAGCTCAGCTACTTCTTCATCTACAAAAGACTCCTCTTCCATTACATGACACCAATGGCAAGTAGAATACCCAATTGACAAAAAGATAGGTTTCTCTTCCTTTTGTGCCTTAGCAAAGGCTTTTTTGCCCCAAGGATACCAGTCAACTGGGTTATTAGCATGCTGTAATAAATAAGGACTTTTTTCATTAATTAAATGATTAGCATCATTCTTCATCTTAATCACTCCCGGATTATTTGGATTTATTTCTTTTTTTTAACATTTTTATAATAACCTTGCAGGAACTCCGGCTAAAATATAGAAGGTATAACATATACCATTTTTTAACAAAGATTTATCGGGCTACTCTCAGCTAAAAGGATTCATTGCAAACTGTTTTTAGTCTGTTATTTAATCATGACAGTCTCATTCTTTTGAACTTCTGTCCTCGGATTTATTTTCTTGAATTTACATTCTTGATTTTATGTTTTTGACTTTAATTATAAATTTGAATTCCATGCTTTTGACTTTAATTCTCAATTATCAATTAACAAAAGGAGTGATACTGTGCCTATATTAAGATCTTATCAACTGTCTGAAGGAATGGAACTGACTAAATCTATTTATTCCCAAAAGAATAATGATTTATTATTAAAAGAAGGGGTAAAATTAAATAAAGATAAAATTAATGCTATTAAAGAACACCAAATCAAAAAAGTCGAAGTAGCAGATCGTTATACCCTATTAATTGATTCTACTACTGCTACTTATAATCAACTAAAGCAATTATTAGAGAATAATATAAAAAGATTAGCTCCTGAAGACCCGGAAGCTAATACTTCTGATAGAATGGTTACAATATCTAGCCAAATTCGCAGTTTAATAGATAGAATAATTAGTAATGAAACTATACTCAGATTATGTACAAGAATGAAATTAATCGATAATGATCTATTCTTTAAACACTCAGCTATGACCTGCGCCTTATCACTACTAGTCGCAGGAGCTATGGGCTTAGACAAAGAAGAAATAATTAAGATTGGCAAAGCAGCCTTATTACATGATATTGGTCTAGGAGAAATGCCTTTTTTAATCAAGAAAAAAGAGCCCCATGAACCGCGCAACGAATTATGGAAACAGCATCCTACTTACGGCTTTTATATAGCTAAGGAAGAAGGTATCAAACGGGAAATATGCCATATGATTCTTAGCCATCATGAAAATTGGAATGGCAGCGGCTTCCCTAAACAAAAAGAAAAAGAAAAGATTCCTTTAGGGGGACGTATTATTGCAGTCTGCGACCAATATGATACCTTAATCAGATATAATGATTATCCGCGTTATGAAGCAATCGAATACTTATACGGCGGTGGAGACCTTTTATTTGATTCTAATGTAGTCCAAACTTTTACAGATAATTTAGCCGTCTATCCTCTTGGAACATTAGTTAGACTCTCTACTGGTGAAGTAGGAGTAGTAGTTAATGTTCGCAAGAATAAAGGCCCCCGACCTATAATTAGAGTCCAGTATAATAATGTTAACCGGATAATAGAAACTAAAATTGTTGACCTCGGAGCAGAAAAGACTATCTTTATCTCAGAAGTTTTATGATCTCTTTGTTACTTTAAAATTAGGTAGTGTTACACAACCAGCTGAACTGGCAATTACATTCTGTTTATCAGCTCTAGTATAGACACCTTTAAACCTTTGATTATAAACAAATAAACCTAGAATATATTTATAGGGACTAAACTCTAAACTTCCCTTATTAAATTCAACTAACTCCTCTGCAGGTAGAGGACAAAACTGCTGTGCTAAATAATCTTCTCCCCTTTCCCAAATACGATGCACCTCTTCTTTCCACTCTTCACTGTTCATATCTCTCCCAATTAAGACTCCATGTCCACCATAGTCATCAACTGGTTTCAAGACTAATTGCTCCTGTTGGAGAATGAGTTTATCTAACAGTCTTTCACTTTGAGTATTCACTACTTCAGTATAAGGAATATAATCAGCAATAAACTGCTGCTCCTCTGCACTTAAAAAGGAGACCTTTTCCTTATCGTGTAAAATAGCAAAAATAATCTTATTATGAATGATTTGTGACCTCATAGAACCTACTAAGCAGACATCATGATTCTTATAAGCCCGCCATAAATCATCTAACTGTTGATAATGATCCATTAAATCCTTCGTAACAGCTCTACGATAGATTAAGTCTATCTTAAAGTCATCACTGTACAGACTAGAATTTCTATACTCTAACTCACGGGGGTCTACAATCTTAGTTGGATAACCACGATTAACTAACAGCTCTTTAAAATACTCAAACTCGCCTACCATCCCATAATTATTAAAGTCCATAATTACTATATTAGGCTGTTCTTTGTTATCCTCAAATTGATAATAAGATTCGAACATAGCCTCCAACCAACTATTAACCAAATCCCAATTCTCCATCTGATACTCTTTTTTGAGTTCAGCAACTGCTTTCGCACCTTTAAAATGATCTTCTAAAATATTGCCCTTCACCATCCCTGAGGAACCATCAGCATTCAATTCACAGAACTTAATATCCTGAGGGCCATAATAAAAAATATCAAACCTTGCCATAGGAAAATTATTTTCATAACCTGGATTAACCAAAATCAGTTCTTCAAGCTGAGAAGGAAAATTAAAGTGAGCTCTAAATTCAGAGTTAGTTATATATTCTTGAATCACCTTCTCTAAGATAGAACTTAACTTCTCTGTTATATAACGAAAAGAATCCTCTTCACTTTGACTAAAGAAGAAAGGCTGATATAAAAAAGGAATAACCTCTCCTTTATAATAAGCATGAGAGTCCTCTAACTGCTGATGGATCTGCTTGAAATCATTGCTATACTCTACTGGGCTGTCTTTGATAATTGATCTATATTCCAAAAACGTCTCTTCCATTCATTTTACCCTCCTCAACTAAAGAATTTAGACTATGCTTATATATAACTTTTTTCTTGCCTAATGCTGCAGTCTCTTCTTTTAACTTTTGAGCTAGAGTAACTTCATCTTGGACTATCTCCTCTAAAGGATTTAAGTAATTTTGCTCTCTACTTTTAAGCCCCTCCTTTGCCCAGGTTAAAAATTTATTAGCCACTTCTAAAATACTATGATCTCCCAAATTCGCTTTTAAACCTTTCTTAATAATATCTTTTTTAGCCTTTATAATATCCTCAGCGCTAAATTCTTTAACAAATTCTACCGCCTTATTCAAATTATCTTCTTGATATAAGATTCCTTTCCAAAATGATGCTACTGCTAAAAAACACTGGGGAGGAACCGAATCAGCCATCCTAATTTCAATAAATTGTTTTGCGCGCACATCTGGAAAGACCATTGTCAGAATATGCTCTATCTCTTCTAATCCTAATTCTTTATCCTTAAAAATTTCATAGACTGTCTTTTCTCCTGTAGCAGTATAATTCCCATCACTCTTTAAGAGAATAAGCTCACGGCTTAATATGTACTGAGCATAACTTAGGTAACTAAAATCAGAAGAAAAGACTCGCTTTATAATACCTGTCCTACTATTGTCAGTATGTTCCCAAATCAAACTCCTTAACGCCTGTTCAGAAAAAATATCACCCTCAAAGAAAGGAGCATTATCACACAGAATACCTACCACTGGGGAGAGTGCCGTTGCTACTCTAAATTTATTTACAAAGTCTTCTTCAGATTGATAGTCTAAGGCTAACTGAAAAGCAGCTGTACCCTTCATCATATTATGAGCATACTTCCCTCGTGCTCCTAAATAATCAGCCATAATCTGGTACCTCTCTTTAGGCAGCCAGGAGATATCATCTATTTTACTCTGGGGCTGATAACCAAAAGTCACTAATATATAATCCCTCTTATTTAAAATAGGAACTAATCTATTTAAAAAATCAAAATAAACCTCCTTTAACTTATCTAAGTCAGACTGAGGTTGAATACCAACTTCTAACTGTCCTCCAGGCTCAATAGTAATATCAAAATCAGCCGCAATTAATCTCAATAGATGCTCCCCTTCTTGATATTTCTTTATTTGACGACCTTGAAACTCTTTTAAAATATCACCAATTCCAAATTGATCATCATAATCTACTGTTTCTAAGCTTTCTGTTTTAATAACAAAATGCTCAACTTCCATTCCAATCTTCTTTTGCTTCTCTGCTCCTGCTTTAAAATAAGACTCCAATCTCTTCAACAGTTCTTCCTTTTGCATGTTTCTCACCTCAATATTTGATTACTGTAATTGCTCAAAGATGATAATAATATTAATTACTGATTTAATTATAGCATCTAAAATTCAATTAATAAAGAGACATAAGATTAAATTTAAGCTACAAAAAATATCTAACCCCTCCTATAAATATAATTTTAACGGAGAGGAATCACTTAAGATATAATATAAAGTTAAGAATAATTAATTAATTTAGCAAATCTTTCAATTGTCCTAAATTATTAACATTAATCGTCTTAATTCGTTCAATCAACTTTTGACTTTGGACATCTAAACCACAAGTCTTTACATTCTGAATCTTTTGCAGTCCCCTTGCCTCATTATTATAAATCTTTTCCAACACTTCTTTATCACTAGGTCCTAATCCAAATAATCCAGCTACTTCTATCATAGCTTGATCAATTAATTTTGCAACACCTAAATTATTTTTAGGCTCCTGACCTAAACTTCTCATACGAGATTTAATCCGTTCAATAATCAATTTATGATCATCTTGAAAAGCAGATAATAGCTTTTTAACATCTTGATTATCAATCTGTTCTAATGAGCTATTATAAGCTCTAATAGATAACTCTTCCCCTTCTAAAACTTTCTGTAAAGCAGAAACAGCAGCCAATTTGTCTTCCATTGTTATTTCTGACATTTTAAGCCCCCCTAATTATCCTATTTATTTTTCAAACTTAGTATACCAATTAAGGGCAATAAATATTTGCTCTAAAACCACCTTTTTCAGAGATCAATTATACAAATAAGAACTGACTAAAGCCAGTTCTTACGAAATAGATCCTAATCTTCGAGGGCACAAAATTCTTTAGCACAAGTCTGATCTTTTCCATCATGCTTAGCTTGATAAAGGGCATCATCTGCATCATTAATCAAACCTTTTTTAGATTTGTTTTTATGATAAGATGAAGCACCAATGCTAATAGTAAATGTCAGCTCTAAATCTTCATACTCAACTATCATATTCCTAATTACTTTATTAAGCCTCTGTCCTATTTCAACTGCTCCATCGAGATCAGTCTCAGGTAAGATGACAGCAAATTCTTCTCCCCCATAACGAGCTACTATATCAGCATCTCTAACTTCTTGCCTTAATAATTTAGCTAATTTCTTTAATACCTCATCCCCAACTTGATGACCATAAATATCATTAAATTCTTTAAAATTATCTATATCCATCATTAGCAGAGATAAATTGCGATCATAACGTCTTGCTTTTTCAATCTCTTTAGATAACATCTCTTGAAAATGACTATGGTTATATAACTTAGTTAAACCATCTTTAGTAGCTAATTCTTCCATTTGATTATACATACGCGCATTCTCAATAGCAATTGCAATCTGATTAGATAAAGTAGTCACAAACCTGGTATCAGCCTCTTTAAATTTACGTTTAAAATCTAACTGTCCTGCTGCTAAAGCCCCAATAACTTTATCCCGAATCTTTAAAGGAATTAACATCCCAGATTTCACATTAAATAAATTCAGTTCATTATGTTCATTTGGAATTTCATCTTCAATAATAGCCTCTTCTTTTTTAATCACTACCCAACATAATTCTTTAGCTTTGTTAATTAACTTCTCTTTTGTATCACATTGAGGCAAACCAGTAGAAGCTACTAAATTCAAATTGTTCTTATCTTCATCTAATAAAAATAGCCCTGCCATGGAAACTCCCATAGTCCCCATGATTACATCTACTGTTAAATTAAAGACCTCTTCTAACTTCAAAGTTGAATTGATTGTACTACTAGTTCTTTGCAAAATTGAAAGTCCCGCTACATTCCGTTCCATCTTTTGAAATATTTTTGCCTTCTTTATCAAAAGCGGGGCTTGCGTAGTAATAGTTTCTACAGGTACAAAGTCTTCTTTAGAAAAATAACCTTCACTCCTATGTAAAAAGATCAAAATACCCTCTAATTCATTATCAACCAAAATCGGAGCTCCAAGCAAGGACTTAAAACCAGATTCAATAAATAGATCATATTCACAAGTTATTGTTATTTCTTCTTGCTGTAAGTTATCAATAACTAAAATTTCATCTGTTGCCGCCCTTAATATACTGCTAGATAAACTATAATTAAACTTATAGCATTTATTTTCTAATCCACAGATTGATTTTACACCAAGCTTACCATTATCAATTAAAAACAATGCACCACTAGCGATACCCAATTCTTCGCAGCCAATATCTAATAGAGTTTGGTAAGTGTTTTCTAAGCTAAATTGAGAAATAGTCTCTTCATTTATTTTACTTAACACCTGTAAATTGTCGTATTTTTCCCCCATATTTTCATTCCTTTATCTATTTAAATTTTAGTTATTTCGCTTAGTGAAATCTTTTTTCTGCTCATTTAAATTATTCTAGACAATTTACTTTATACCTTCATAATTTGTAATTTTTATAAAATTAAATTACCTGAAATATCTTTGGGCATATAATATACCCAAAATTGTAAGGGAATGATTTATTTCACCACTTGCAATTAATTCATCTGCTTCTTCCCATGAGATTGAGATTACCTCTATATCTTCAGAATTATCTAATTCCTGTTCTTGTTCTTTAACTACTTCTTGAGCCAAATAAAAATGGCAGTAGTTATTCTGAATTGCTGGATTAACAGCAACTTTACCTAATGGGAACAGTTCTTGACTCTTATACCCTGTCTCTTCACTCAATTCTCTTTCAGCAGCTAATTGAGGAACACTCTCGCCATCATCTAAAGTACCACCAGGCAGTTCTAAAGTAAGCTCTTCTGTTCCAAAGCGATACTGCTTGACTAAAATGAGCTCCTCATCAGGAGTCAAAGGTATGATATTAACCCAATCTAAAAACTCCATTTTAAAGAAATCATGTCTAACATCTTTTTTAGTATGGTAACATTTCTGCTCTTTAAAACTAACAATTCCATGGTCATATAAAATCTTCTCTTCAATAATATCCCACTGATTCTTCACTATAATCTCCCCTTCCCTCAATAGATATCTTTTAGATTAAATTGTTTTATTCAATATCATATTCATCATCCTTAAATTCATAATCAGCCTCTACCTCATCTTGACTGCAGCTTTTCGTTTGCTTAGAATCATTTCTATGATCTTTTAATTTATTCAATATATAGCCCCAAATTACTACAGCAACTAATGCATCATCTAACCAACCAATCACGGGAATAAAATCTCCATCAAACGGAGATATAATATATATAATAGGTAAAATAGCCAACCCTTTATTAAGAATAGACACTTCCGGATCTTTGATATATTGATAGACTAATTTAATATTCTTAATCATACTACGCAGGATTTGTAAGCTGCTCATTATTATTTCACCTCGTTAAATTGGAAATCTACCTACTAAGATGTTATCATATAACTAAAATAAATAAAAGGAGTGTTAGAAAATGGCACTAGATGGTACTACTTTAGCTGCAATAAAGACTGAATTTAAAGATAGATTAGTTGGCGGACGCATAGATAAGGTTTATCAACCGCAAGAAAATCTATTGACTATAAAGATTAGACAGCCTGGAGAAGATCTAAAATTATTAATTTCAGCTAACTCACAAAACCCTAGAATTCATCTAACAGAAGAAGATTTTACTAATCCATTAAAACCACCTACTTTCTGTATGTTATTACGCAAACACCTGCACAGCGGACGCATCAAAGAGATTAAACAGCCTAAATTTGAGCGCATCTTAGAAATTGTAGTTCAATACAAGACTAGTAGTGGTGCATTAGAGGATAAAATTCTCATCATTGAGTTAATGGGGCGACATAGTAATATTATCTTAACTAAAGAGAATAGACAGGTTCTAGACAGCATTAAACGAGTTACAGGGAAAATGAGTCGTCATAGAGAAATACTACCAGGAAAAGAGTATAAACAGCCGCCTGAACAAGGAAAGAAGAATCCACTATCGACCGCTAAAGAGGAGTTTAGAGAGAGATTAAAAGAAGAGATTAATCAACCGCTGTACCGGGCAATTATGAATAACTACCGCGGTATCAGCCCCTTAATTGGAAGAGAAATAGCAGTTAGAGCAGGTTATACTGGCAGCCAAGAATTAAGCTCAATCTCAGAAATTGAAGATTTATGGATAGCATTTGAGGATTTATTCTCTCAACTAAAAACAAATAATTTCAATCCCACATTAGTCTATAATAATAGCCAAGAAGTTCTTGAAGCCTATGCTGCTTTTAACTTAAAGCAATTTGAGACTCCTAAAGAAGAATTTACAACTATAAATCAACTGCTTAACTACTATTATACCACCACAATAAGGTCGAAAAAGATTAATCAGTTAAGTGAACAGATTGCAAGTGTAATTTCTAATAGCAAAGAAAATGCTTATAAAAAATATAATAAGGTTAAAGGACAACTAAAAGGAGCCCGCAATGCAGAGAAGTATAAATTAAAAGGAGAATTAATTACAGCTAATATCTATCAACTAAAAGGAGGAGAGAAGAAAGTAACTCTAAATAATTACTATGAAGATAATGAAGAGATAACTATAGAATTAGATGAAGACTTAAGTCCGTCTGAAAATGCTCAGCGCTATTTTGACAAGTATGAGAAGGCTAAAAAAAGTGTTAAATATCTCAAGAATGAAGTTAGAAAGGCTAAAAATGAAATTAAATACTTAAATCAATTAGAGAATAACTTAAATAATGCTGAATCAGTCGCTGAATTAGAAGAGTTGAAGAAAGAATTAATCGAAGAAGGTTATATTGCAGAACAGAAGCCGAAAGGAAATAATAGAGATAAAAAATTAGCTCCTTTAAAATTTAAGTCGACCGATAATTACGATATTTTAGTAGGCCGCAATAATCATCAAAATGATAAATTAACTAAAAAAATAGCTAATGATCAGGATTTATGGTTTCATGTTAAAGATTTAGCAGGTTCTCATACTGTTGTTAGAAACCATACCGGCAAGGAAATACCTGAAAATACAATTTTAGAGGCAGCCCAAATTGCTGCTTATTATAGTAAGGGACGTCAATCAAGCAAAGTACCTGTTGACTATACTTTAGTCAAGCATGTTAATAAACCAAAAGGGGCTAAACCAGGCATGGTATATTATGAAGAACAGAAGACTCTATATGTTGACCCCGATGAAGACTTAGTTATGGACTTAAAAGTAGAAGATAATTAATAAATAATGAACAGGTGGCTAATTAGCCACCTGTTCATTATTTATTAATTATCTTCTACTTTTAAGTCCATAACTAAGTCTTCATC
>JAWOFC010000067.1:0-4537 GCA_046482455.1 Halanaerobacter sp.
AAGTACCTGAAGAACGGATTAACTGATTAACTACTACCCGCTCTGCTCCATTAATAATAAATGTTCCCTTATCTGTCATAAGAGGGAAATTTGTCATAAATACATCCTGTTCTTTTATTTCTCCTGTATCCTGATTAATCAATCTTACTTTAGCATTTAAAGCAGCTTCATAACTTACATCTCTATTCTTACTTTCAACTCGATCATATTTTGGTTCATCTAATGAGTAATCAATAAATTCTAAGACTAAATTTTCTGAGAAGTCAGTAATAGGAGAGATTTCAGCAAATAGATTCAAAATTGCTTCTTCTAAAAACCATTCATAAGATTTCTTCTGTGTCTTAAGTAAATAAGGAACATCCATTCCAGGTTCAACTTTTCCAAAACTACGCCTTTGCCTAGTAATTGAATGTGATGGATTGACCATAAAAAATCATCACCTCCGAGGTTTTTATCACACTGGCAACTAACATCTTCATAAATTACATTTATAATCAAAGTCTCATAAATATTTAGCAAATATTATCTTATAGTTCAAACTTTAAAGTCTATACTTTAAACTTAAAGAAGTTAATCTTCTTGTCGTAACAATAAGTAATAGTAACATATTAAAAAATCATTGTCAAGACAAAAGTTAGCGAGGTAAAAAAGCACTCTGTTTCAAAACAGAGTGCTTTTTTTATTTAAATATATTCATTTATTTTTTAGCAGTTATTTAAGCTCAACTTCTGCCCCAGCATCTTCTAATGTTTCTTTGATCTCTTCTGCTTCTTCTTCTTCAAGTCCTTCTTTTACTGTTGCAGGTAAGTCATCAACTAAGCCTTTAGCATCCTTAAGACCTAAGTCAGTAACCTCTCTTACACCTTTAATTACTTTAATCTTACTGCCTCCAGAAGAAGTAATTACAACATCAAAAGCAGTTTGTTCTTCCTCTTCTTCTGCACCACCGCCAGCAGCACCTCCAGCCATTGCTACAGGAGCAGCTGCAGTTACATCAAATTTCTCTTCAATCTCCTCAACCAACTCAACTAGTTCTAGAACAGACATTTCTTCAATAGCTTCTAAAATTTCTTCGTTAGACATTTTTATTTCCTCCCTATTTGTTTTCCTTTAATTTAATATTTTTATTCTTCTTTTTTATCCTTCACTGCTTTAAGAGCATAAGCTAAACTTTTAACTGGATCTTTTAAGCAGTGCACTAAACCATTAAGAGGTCGTTTTAATCCACTTGCAAGTCTACCAAGTAATTCTTCTCTTGATGGCACATCAGCTAAGGCTTTAACTTCATCAGAACCAAGTACTTCTTTATCCAATAAACCAGACTTAATCTCTAGAGTTTCATTCTCTTCAGCAAATTCTGATAATACCTTTGCTGGAGCAACTGGGTCATCAGCTGAAAAAGCAATCGCGGTTGGACCCTTTAAATATTCTTTAATCTCTTCACAGCCAGCTTCTTTAGCTGCTAAATAAGCTAATGTATTCTTGGCAACTTTATAATCAACTCCAGCCTCCCGCAGCTTTTCTCTTAAATCTGTCATCTCTTCTACATTCAAACCACGGTAGTCTGTCAAAACTGCTGATTTAGCTTCATCAAACTTTGTAGTTAATTCATCTATAACTTCCTTCTTCTTTTGTGTGGCCATCTTGTCACCTCCAGTTTCAAAAAATAAAAAAGTCTCCGCTGCCGCAAGCTGGAGACTGATAATCAAAATCTATGCTGAATATGTTATTTTCCTTGTCAAACTTGACCTAGAAAAATAACAGTTCAAGGCATAAGCACTCCAACCTCGGCAGGCAATTTTAAGCTTTAAGAGCACCTACTGTCTTTGGTTGAATATTCTCTTTTCAACATACAACTAGGATTTTAACACTTTTTCTAAGCTGCGTCAAGAAATTTCAGGAATTTATTTGAATAACTTCAGAACTTCATCACGATCAATCTTAACTCCTGGACCCATAGTAGCAGAAACAGCGATATTCAAAATATATCTACCCTTAACTCCACTTGGTCGGGATCTGATTAATGCATCAGTAAATGTTTCAAAGTTATTGTATAGCTCTTCTAAATCAAAGCTTGCCTTTCCAAGAGGAACATTGACATTACCGCCTTTGTCAGCACGATATTCAATCTTACCAGCTTTCAGGTCACTAATTGCTCTATCTAAATCAAAAGTTACTGTTCCTGTCTTAGGATTTGGCATTAAACCCTGCGGCCCTAAAATAGGCCCTAACTTCCCAACTACCTGCATCATATCAGGAGTTGCAACTACAGCATCAAAATCCATCCATCCATCTTGAATTCTTTCTGCTAATTCTTCGCCCCCTACAACATCAGCACCAGCTTGCTCGGCTTCTTTCACTTTTTCACCTTGGGCAAAGGCAATTACTTTAACTTCATTTCCTGTTCCCTCAGGAAGAACAACAGTATCTCTTACCTGTTGATCATTCTGCCCAGGATCAATTCCTAATCGAACTGAAACTTCAACCGTTTCATCAAAGTTAGCGGTTGCAGTCTCTTGAGCTAACTCTAATGCCGGCTTAATATCATAATTCTTTTCCAAATCAACTTTTTCTAGTGCTTCTTCATATCTTTTAGACATCATAAATACCTCCTTGTGGTAATAACGGTGCTACCTCCCACAGATTTATTAATTATATAGTTTATTCTTCAACTTCAAGACCCATACTTCTTGCAGTACCTTTAATCATGCTCATAGCAGCTTCTAAAGAAGCAGCATTTAGATCTTCCATCTTTGTTTCAGCAATCTCTTGGACATCATCTAAATTAACAGTTCCTACTTTATTAATATTTGGTTCACCAGAAGCAGTCTCTATTCCAGCAGCCTTCTTCAATAATTCAGAAGCTGGTGGAGTCTTAGTAATAAAATCAAAAGATCTATCTGCATAGACTGTAATCTCAACTGGAATAATGTTGCCAGCCTGATCTGCAGTCTTAGCATTAAATGCCTTACAAAACTCCATAATATTAACTCCATGCTGACCTAAAGCTGGACCAACAGGCGGAGCAGGATTTGCTTCCCCAGCAGGAATCTGTAAACTAATCTGTCCTACAACTTTCTTTGCCATAATTTGCACCTCCTCTTTATGCTTTCTCTACTTGATCAAAATCTAGTTCAACTGGAGTTGAACGACCAAACATTGAGACTAAAACAGTCAACTCCTGTTTTTGATAGTCAATCTCTTTAATCTCACCTACATGGTCGTCTAAAACTCCATCAGTTACTTTAACTTTATCTCCTACTTCTAAATCTATATCAACTTTATTGATTACATCCATACCCATATCCTGCTTAATACGGCGTACTTCCTCTTCTGAGACTGGAACTGGATTATTTCCTGCACTAGCAAAGCCGATCACGCCAGGGGTATTACGCACTACATACCAAGAATCATCATCCATAATCATTTTAATTAATACATAGCCAGGAAAAATCTCATTCTTTTTTACTGTTTCTTTTCCATCTTTCATTTCAACTTCATCTTCAGTTGGAATGAGAACATCTACAATCTTTTCTTCCATCCCAGTACTCTTAACTCGTTGTTCTAAGTTTTTCTCAACTTTATTCTCTCGCCCAGAATATGTATGGACCGCATACCAATCATACTCTTGCTCATCACTCATAATATTGATGGGATCTAAATAACTTTGACCCCACACCTCCCTAATTGAAGATAATAGGACTAATCAACTTCGAAACTAATACATCAATTCCTCCAATAAAAAAAGCTACAAATAAGACAGTTACTAAAACGACTAAGGTATAAGAAAACACTTCTTTTTGATTAGGCCAATTAACCTTCTTAAGTTCAATTTTAACTTCTTGTAAAAACTTTTTTGTCTTTTCCCAAAAATTTCTTTTAGCCATTTATTCCACATCCTCATTATTAAGATTGACCCGTTAGCTAGTTAGGCAAAACCAAAATTTTAGTCATGCATAGTTTAAATCCCCAGTCAATCTATCTTGTTTCTTTATGCAGAGTATGACTCTGGCAGAACTTACAGTACTTCTTTAGTTCTAAGCGGTCGCGTTGATTTTTAGTATTCTTAGTTGTCGAATAGTTTCTTCTATTACACTCTGTACAAGCTAAAGTGATTATCTCTCTCACAGATGCCACCTCCTCAGTGAAACCGATCAATTCATTCAAAACTACGCCTTGTCTACTTTATCACATCTGAATCTAAAAGTCAATCATAGATAAAAATTCAATTCTTTAAACCAATAGAAAAGCAGGCATCGATACCCGCTTTTCTATCAAATCTATTCTATTAGACAAATCTATTCTATTGGATTAAATTCTACTCAATAATTTCAGTTACAACACCGGCTCCTACTGTCTTGCCGCCCTCTCTAATTGCAAATCTTAATCCTTCATCCATTGCAATTGGAGAGATTAATTCTGCATCCATCTCAATATTATCTCCTGGCATTACCATCTCTACATCCTCTGGTAAGTTAATTGTTCCTGTTACATCTGTTGTTCTAAAATAAAACTGCGGCTTATATCCATCAAAGAA
>JAWOFC010000102.1:0-9345 GCA_046482455.1 Halanaerobacter sp.
CTGCAGAGCCAAAGTTTGTAGTACCTTATTTCAAGCATACAGATAAGATTTTAGATGAAGAAGTAGAGACTTTAGATGATTATATTGAAGCAGGAAGGAGGTTACAAGAAGAAGGGGCAGAATATGTAATGATTCCTTTTCACTGCGATCGTTTGATCTTTAATGAAGAAGGAGTTTATTCTGTTTCTGCTAAAGACTTTTGCTTATTAAATTGGCTGGGAGCAGGAGAGGCTTATAATGCAGCGTTTTTGGATTATATCTTAAATAATGACTTTGATTTTATTGAAGCTAATAGATATGCAGGAGCTGCTGCTTTAGTAATAGCTGAAGAAAGGGATATATTTATTCAAGATAGAGAAGAAATTAAAGATATTTTACCTAAACTTAAAGTAGAGAGGGTGAAATAAGATATGCATTTAGTTAAAAATTATATGATGCGTACCTTAAATTCAGTCTGTACAACTGATGATGTATCTGAAGTAATTAGACTGATGCATAAGACAGAAATGTCTGTTTTGCCTGTTGTGGATTGGGAGAATAATTTTTTAGGTACTATTTACAGTAATAATATTTTAAAGAATGTCTTACCGGAGCAGTATGGTTTTTTAGACACAAGAAGGCTATTACATGAGGTTAATCAAGCTGCAGAGAATTTAGCTGATATTAAAGATAGAGAGGTAACGGACTATATGTCGCGCAAAAAATTAACTGTTCTTGAAGATGATAAGATGAATAATGTAGCTGATATTATGTTAGATAATGAAGAGTCTTACTTATTCGTGGTCAATGAGGAAGAGAAGTTACGAGGTTACATTTCACGAGCAGACCTATTATTCTACTTATTAGAGGTGGGAGATGAATAATAATAGGAGTAAATTTCTTCTCCCGCTGCTCTGGCAGCTGCTGTAATGGCACTGCAGGAGTATGACGTACCTGAAGGGCAAGCCCATTCAGGTTTCTTCATTCATCGAAACGAGCCTAATTTGAACCTACCGTAAATGGCAAGACAAATCAGGTCTTACAGTTTCTAGACTGGTCAAAAGACCAGTTGAGGCAAGTCACAGCGCCTCCAGAAGCTTAACTTCCCGTCAGCCCGAAGGTAGATATTATATTTATATTTTTTACCCTTTGCGAATTTATAGAGCAGCTTGGTTGTCATTCAGCCCAAGGACAAGTCCTTTAGGGTTTTCTGACAACTAATGCAATAACAGATTAAATAAGAACTTAATTTATTTTATTAAAGGTGGGCATTGATATGAAATTAATTGAAAAAACGATGGATGCATTAATGGGTTTAGAAGAATTTATGCAATTGAAAGTTATAGAAGAGTGGTTTATAATGAATGAAGTTGGGAATCAAGTAATCTTTTTAGTGGCTGTTTTCTTTCTTTTAGCCCTTTTAGTTGTTCTATTAGCTAAGAAATTTAAGGTACCAATCGTAGTAGGATATGTCTTTTTAGGGATATTATTAAGTGTGGATTTAATAAAATTAATTCCCTTCTTATCTAAATCCCATGTTGAATGGTATAGTTTTATCATTGAGAGTTTAGATTATGTGCCCCAAGTAGCTTTAGGCTTTATTGCTTTTACAATCGGAAGTGAATTATCAGTTGAGTTATTTAAAAAACTTGGCAAAAAGATTGGTTTTATTGTTATTTTAGAAGCAACAGGAGCTTTTGTCTTAGTTACTCTTGCTATATTAGCCATTGGCAAAGAACTCTATTTGGCTCTCCTCTTAGGGGCTATTGCTTCTGCAACAGCTCCGGCAGCTACTGTAATGGTACTTAGGGAGTATAATGCTAAAGGGACTTTGACTTCAATGGTATTAGCCGTAGTAGGAATTGATGATGCTATCTCTTTGATTATCTTTAGTTTAGTCGAACCAATTGCTCTGTTATTGTATTCAGGTAGTGGTGAGATCTCTTTTGTAAACACTTTAGGAATTCCTATTTTTGAAATTATAGGTTCAATTATAGTTGGATTAGCTGTTGGATATGTCTCACAATATTTCATAGTAACTCATGAAGATAGTACTATTAAGATCTTAACTGTCTTCGCAACTATTATAGGCAGTTCGGCTATAGCAATTAATTTTCACCTATCTCCTTTGATTACAAATATGGCAGTCGGCTTTGCTTACCGTAATTTTGCTACTAAGAACTTAGGGATTGAAGGATATTTGGAGACTTTAACAACTCCTTTATATGCTATTTTCTTTATTTTAGCTGGTACAGAGATTAGATTTGGTCATATCTTTAATAAGGCTTTCTTAATTGTTGTTTTTGTTTATATGTTTGCTCGTATAATTGGTAAAATGGGTGGTGCATATTTAGGTGGGCTAATAGGTAAAGCTGAAGATAAAGTTAGAAAATATTTAGGACTCTGTTTACTCCCACAGAGTGGAGTAGCAATTGCATTGGCATATACTGTACAGAGTGATTTTTCTGGTAATCCAGAAGTTGGGCTGTTAGTCTTTAATACTCTGTTATTTACTGCATCCTTAACTGAGGTATTTGGCCCATTAGCTACTAAATATGCACTTACTAAAGCTGGAGAGATCAATAAAGATAATTAATTGTCAATTGTGGTGGAGAAAAGTAAAAGATCATATGGGAGGTTGATAAGAGAGTGGAGTATTTACATCAATTAGCTCAGCCATTTTATAAAGAAGGAGATGCAGAGGCCTGTTTATTAATTCATGGTTTTACAGGGAGTCCTGCCCATATGCGTTATTTAGGTCAGTATCTGCATCAAGAAGGTTATACAGTGCGTGGGGTTTTATTGCCTGGTCATGGAACTAAATTAGAAGATATGGAAAAGACAGATAGTAAAGATTGGTTCTCAAAAGTAGTAGAGGAGTATAAGTCTCTAAGAGCAGAGAATGATAAGGTCTATGCCTTAGGTCTGTCTATGGGGGGCACTCTATCTTTATTATTGGCCCAAAATTATGATGTTGATAAAGTTATTCCCATTGCAGCTCCAATAAAACTACAAGATAAAACGGCTTATTTAACTCCTCTCTTGAAGTATTTTAAAAGATTTAGAAGATGGCCGAAAAGTGATGATAAAGATGAATATGATATTGGTTATTCTGGAATGCCTATTCAAGCAGTCCCAGAATTGCTGAAGTTGATAAAAAGATCAAAACAGAATCTAAAAGAGGTGACTTGTCCTACTTTAGTTATTCAGTCTAGAGATGATAAAACAGTTAAACCAGTTAGTGCAGAAATTATTCATAATAGAATTTCTAGTCTTGATAAAGAGATACTCTGGTTAGAAAATTCAGGCCATGTCTGTACAGTAGGAGCAGAAAAAGAAGAGATCCATCGTAAAATAAATGATTTCTTGACAGATTAAATATTTAATGAGAATAGATATAATTAGTTAGTGGTGATTTAGATGTTAGAAAAAATAGCTGATTTAAATAACTTATTAACTACAGCAGATAAAGCTGTTATTATCTTTATTTTATTATTTAGCATACTGCTAATTATTGTAACGCCTCATCTAGCTGCTAGGGGAGAAGGAGAGAAGGATATAGTTGTCACATTAGCTGATAGAGAAATTTATCGTCGGAGGTTAAGAGATAGTTCTCAATTAAAGCGGGTTAAATTTGATTTTGATTATCAAGGAACTACTTACCAAGGCGTTTTAAGAATTAAGAATAATAGGGTAAAGATGGAGAGGCTTAATGAGGATATTTCGCCTTTGGCTATCCATGCTGAAATGGGGTGGATTAGTGAGCCCCATCAAATGATTGTCTGTCTGCCGATTCAATTGATAGTAACTATTGAAAGTAATAATTCGAAACAAGAAGAGATTGATTTAAGAACATTTTAGTTATAAGGAAGTGGTTTTAATCTATGGAGCAAAATCAAGAAAGAGATGATTTCTTAGTATTTTTGCAAGCCTTATTTATTGATATAGTTATTTGTTCTATTTTAATGTTGTCAGTTCCTTATATAAGTTTGTTAAAAAACCTGTCCATTATTGCTGTATTATTTTATTTGATTAATAGATATATTTAAAATAACCAATCCAAAGTTTAATGCACTGTATTCTATCAAATAGATAGTGAAAGTAGTTAAGATAATCTAAATGGCTAAAGCTCTAAATTTTTTTGAGCTGAGGCTGTTTAGATTATTTTATTTTTTGGAGGGTTAGCGAAAATTAAACAAGAATATTTATCGAAAGGAAAAAATAATATATTATAAGTGGATGTAGATCTGCTTGATATTAGTAAGATTAAGGGAGTGGAAAGGATGAAAATTAATTTAGCATTAAGTGGAGGTGGGATTAAAGGTATTGCCCATTTAGGCGGGTTGAGGGCGTTAGAGGAAAATAATGTGGAAGTAGTGTCGATTGCAGGTAGTTCTGTAGGAGCAATGATAGCTAGTTTATATGGAGCAGGTTATTCTGGATCTGCTTTAAAAGAGCTGATCTATCAACAGAATTTTTCTGAATTTAAAGATGGTTTTCTCTTTAATTTATACCGTTTGATCTTTCGTTATGGAGTTTATAAGGGCCAAAGTATTTTAGAATGGTTGAGGGCTAAACTGGAGGATAGAGGAGTAAAAAAATTTTCTGATCTATCCTCTGATGTGCGTATAGTAGTATCTGATATTAATAGTTCTACAGCAAAGATATTCTCTCCTCACAAGACACCTGATTATTCAGTAGCTAAAGCAGTGCGCATGTCGCTAAGTATCCCTGTTCTTTATCAGCCCTGTTTTTATCAACAGCGCTTTTGTGTAGATGGAGGAGTGATTAATAATCTACCTTTAACAATCTTTACAGATTCTAATCTGCCCACTTTAGGTTTTTTAATAGTGAATTCTGGTCATAAAGCTGAGCAAGAAATAGATAATTTCTTAGATTATTTAGGAGTAATTATTGATACCTCTATTTCTATTAATGAACTGCGTCAAATAGAGTTATCGCGTTCTAAAGTGATTTCTATTCCTACACCTGGGATTAGCAGTATTAATTTTAATCTTTCTGAATCTAAAAAGAAGGAACTTTATAACTGTGGATACCAAGAAGTTTATCGGAATTTAGATAAATTTATGGATCGTAGAGGAGTAAGGAGTAATAATGACTTTTGTGATATAAGCCCCACTATAGTAGAGATTGAAGAGGTCAGCATTCTAATGCTCAATTACATAGTAGAAAAGATTGACGTTAATGAAATTTCTGCAATCATAGCTTTAGAAGAAGATGACTATCTATTCTCTTTTTTAGTAGCCCAGAAATTAAATAAGAAATTTACTGTAATAGATTTGAATAAGTATCATATCACTCATAATAATTCTAATTATAGGTATAATCAACTACAGACTAATAGTAGGGTATTGATCGTTAATTATTCTCTAAAACAGAAGAAGAAATTGGATAAATTAATCGCTAAATTGAGAGCACAGAATATAGAAGTAGCAGCAGTCTTTAACTTTTTTACTTCGCAAAGAGAAAGTAGTTTCCGTTTTAGACAGGTTGAAGTGCCAATCTATACTTATAATTAACTGGGAGAGATCAAAAATTTAGAAATATTAGTTTTATTAACTGTGGTAGATAATTATTGTTAATAACTTGAAATAAATTAAGATGTATAGTATAATTTAATTGAAGGGGTCTACCAACCTGTGAAGGTGGTGATAACCATGAGAGTCGATAATTCCACTACACAAAATTATGAGCGGTTGTCTTCTATGCAGAAGATTAATTCTGCTAGTGATAATCCAGCCAACAGTGCAATCTCTGAAAAGATGGAGAATCAAGCTGAAGGATTAAAGCAGGGGACAGAGAATACTGAAAATATGCAAAATGTTGTTAAGACTGCTGAAGGAGCTTTAGATTCAGTCCAAAATCAATTGCAAAGGATGAGGGAGTTAACCTTACAAGCTTCTAATGGAACATTGGCCCAATCGGATAAAGAGTCAATCCAATCAGAGGTAGATGAGTTGAAGGAATCAATTAATGACCAGACAAGCAATACAGAATTTAATAATCAGAAGTTAGTGGATGGTTCCTTTCAAAATAAGCAGGTTGCTAGTAATAGTGATGGCAGTGGTGGTCAAGTATCAGTTGAGGAAGTATCTACTTCTAGTTTAGGGGTAGAAGACTTAGATGTTACTCAAAATGCTGATGTTAGTCAAATAGATGATGCATTAGATGAAGTATCAAGTATGAGAAGTGAACTAGGTTCTAATTATAATCGGATGGAATATAGTGCTGATATAAATCGTATGAATAGAGCTGATACTATTAGGTCTAATAGTAACATTAGAGATGCTAATGCAGCAGAGGAAATAAGTGATTTGAGGAGAAATCAAATCATGGAACAGTATAAGTATTTTTCTCAAAGTGAAGAGATGAATCAAGAACAGAATATATTAAATGTAATATCTTAAGATACTAATGAGTAGAGTGCCTGGATAGGTGCTCTACTTTTTTTATTTAATATGGAATAATTTTGCATGAGTTTTTTTGAATTAATCAGATAAAATAATTTAGTGGAGATTAAACTTGACAGTTATTAGATTATACGTTATTATTAAACTAAGAAATATACCCATAGGGGGTATATCAAAGTGAGAGTAAATATTTGAGTGGAGGGGATAGTGATGACTCAAAATAAGATAAATTTGAAAGTGACAGGAATGACTTGTGCCGCCTGTTCACAAAGAGTTGAAAATGCTTTAAATGAAGTTGAGGAAGTAGAAGAAGCAGCAGTTAATCTACCAGCGGAGAAAGCAGCAATAGAGTATAATGGAGATAAGCTAGAGATTAATGATTTAGTTAAAGTGATAGAGGATACTGGTTATGGAGTAAAGATAGAAGAAGAGACTATTAAAATTGAGGATATGAGTTGTGCTAGTTGTGCCCAGAATATAGAGAAGGTATTAAATCAGGCAGCCGGTGTATTAGAGGCAGTAGTTAATTTCGCTGCTGAGAATGCTGTAGTAAAGTATCTGCCCAACCTCGTCGATAGAGCGGAGATTATTTCTGAAATTGAGAAGATAGGGTATACTGTACAAGCAGAGCAAAGAGAAGAGAAAAAGGATAAAATAGATGAGGACCAAGAAAAAGTAGCAGAAGCACGTTCTAAGATGGCGGCAAGTTGGGCGTTGACACTACCAATTATTTTATGGATGATACCAGAAATGTTATTTGGGATTGCCTGGCCTAATGAAAGTATTTATAATTTAGGGATGATAGCTTTAGCATTGCCAATCTTATTTTATGTAGGGCGTAAGACCTACTATACTGCTTATAAATCAATTAGTCATGGTAGCGCTAATATGGATGTTTTAATTGCAATGGGTACAGGAGCAGCGTTTATTACTGGACCTTTAACCTTCTTGACCCCAATTGCTAATTATGCTGGAGTTTCAGCTATGATTATGACTTTTCATCTAACAGGACGCTATATTGAGACCAAAGCTAAGGGGAGAGCATCTAAAGCAATTAAGAAACTATTAGAATTAGGGGCTAATAAAGCAACAATTGTTGTAGATGGTGAAGAAGTAGAAGTGCCGGTAGAAGATGTAGAAGTAGGAGATGTAATGGTAATTAGACCAGGAGAGAAAGTACCGACAGATGGTGAAATAATTGCTGGGGAGAGTGCTTTTGATGAGTCGATGGCAACTGGGGAGTCAATGCCAGTTACTAAGTCTGTAGGTGATGAAGTGATTGGAGCTACAATTAACCAACGGGGCTTAGTTAAGGTTGAAGCTACTAAAGTAGGGAAGGATACTTTTCTCTCGCAGGTGATTAAAATGGTAGAAGAAGCGCAGGGGACTAAAGTACCTATTCAAGAGTTTGCTGATAAGGTAACGAGCATTTTTGTGCCTACAGTCTTAGGAGTAGCAGCCTTGACCTTTTTAAGTTGGATCTTATTTCCGCAACTATTAGGGGGAGTTACTACTTGGGCAGCTAAATTTTTACCGTGGGTCAGTCCGAATCTGGGTGTTGTGACAGCCGCCATTTTTGCTACGATTGCTGTCTTAGTAATTGCTTGCCCTTGTGCTTTAGGATTAGCAACTCCTACTGCCTTGATGGTAGGTACTGGTATGGGAGCAGAAAATGGAGTCTTAATTCGCAAAGGAGAAGCAATCCAGACTCTAAAAGATGTGCATACAATTGTGTTTGATAAAACAGGTACTATTACGAAGGGACAACCTGAGGTTACAGATATCATAGCGAAGAATGATTTTAGTCAGGCAGAACTGTTAAGAGCAGCTGCTAGTGTAGAAGCAGGTTCAGAACATCCTTTAGGAGAGTCAATAGTGCGTAGGGCAGAAGATGAAGAGATTGACTTAGCAGAGATTACTGACTTTAATGCTGTGACTGGTAAGGGAGTTAGAGCTAAAGTAGATGATAAAGATGCTTTAGTCGGCAGCAGACGATTATTAGGAGAAGCAGGTATTAATGTTGAGAACTTAGAAGATGAGATGCAGCAGTTAGAGAAGAAGGCTAAAACTGCTATGCTAGTAGCAGTTGATAATCAGGTAGCAGGTATTATAGCAGTTGCTGACCCTTTAAAAGAAGATTCTAAAGCTGCGATTAATGAACTGCGTAATTTAGGATTAGAAACAGTAATGATTACAGGAGATAATAAGCATACTGCGCAAGCAATTGCCCAAGAAGTAGGAATTGATCATGTAGTAGCTGAAGTCTTACCTGATGGTAAAGTAGATGAAATTAAGGATTTACAAGAAGAGTTTGGGACAGTGGCAATGGTTGGTGATGGAATTAATGATGCCCCCGCCTTGACTCAAGCTCAGGTAGGAATTGCTATTGGTACCGGAACAGATATTGCTATTGAATCGGCTGATGTCACCTTAGTGCGCGGAGACCTATCTTCAGTAATCTCAGCTGTAAAATTATCACGGGCAACTTTTAAGAAGATTAAGCAGAATCTATTCTGGGCCTTTATTTATAATACAGTTGCTATTCCAGTTGCAATATTGGGTTTAATGCATCCTGCAATTGCAGAAGCTGCTATGGCGACTAGTTCTGTTAGTGTTGTAACTAATGCAAATTTGTTACGAAGGGTGGATATTTCTCCAGACTTTGAAGATTGATATAAAATAATTTCTTCGCTCCTAAATCTAGTTTGATTCGTCTAAATTTATTTTGATTTAACTTCATTAAGACTCATGTACAAACTAGATTTAAGGTCGCTGCGAAATAATTTTATATCAATCAAAGTCAGTATTAATTCAATGGCATTATTATAAGTGATGTTTGAAATCATAAGAAGGAGGATTGAGATGATATGAGTTCCTATCAAGATAAAAAAGATAATTTAAAAAATCGCTTAAAGCGAATTGAAGGTCAGATACG
>JAWOFC010000147.1:0-4494 GCA_046482455.1 Halanaerobacter sp.
CATTTAAAGCCAATAAGTTAGTCTGGAAGGCAATATCATTCACAGTAGTAATAATCTCAGAAATTTGACTACTGCTTTCTGAAACCTCCTCCATAGAATCCATAGTCTCTTCTACAACCTCAGAACCATGATCAACAGCTTCCATCGTCTCATTTGACAGATCATCAGCAGCACCTGATTTAACAGCAGCATTTTGAATAGAAGAGGTGATCTCTTCTATTGTAGCTGATACTTCTTCTAAAGATGAAGACTGTTCTTGAGTCCGCTGCGAGAGATCCTGATTTCCTTCTGAAATCTCTCCTGCACCATTATTAACATTCAAAGCAGTTGACTTTATCTTACGCAGCAGATTGCTCAATTGATCAATCGTATCATTTAAATCTCTACCCATCTGACCGATCTCATCTTCACTCTTGACATCTACTTTAGAACTGAGGTCATTATTAGCTACTTTATTTAATACTGACTGCACCTTTTTAATCGGATGGTTAATACTCTTATTAACAAAAATATAGACCAGTAAGATCTGGATTATAAAGATCACTAGAAAAATCCCACTCACCATATAAATAAGATTCTTACTCTGATTGATCGATTCTGTAACTAGATTTCTCCGCCGCGCCAAAAGATAAAGACCTACCTCTTCGCCCCCTGCACTCTCAATTTTTTGCGTAGTCAATAAGTAATTTTCACTAAATTGATAGCCATCTTCTAACTGCTCCAAATCAGCATTCTCCAAAGCAGCAGATAAACAGTCTTGATTAATATCCTTCTGACTTAAAGTATAATCACCAAGCTGGGCTTTATCCTTTATTCCTTGGGCTATGTCTAAATAATCATTATGCAAAAAATACAAGAATTCTACATTACTATTTGATAAAGTCCGCTTAATCGAATTAAGTCCTCCATCAAAATTAACAATTCCAACAAATTCTCCTTCGTCATAGATAGGAAATAAAGCCTTTAATCTTAAGCCTTTTGGAGATTCTTCAGTCACAACTAGTGATTCTTGAGAACTTTTAACTTTTTGGTAGGCATCAGAAAAGTCTAGGTTCTCACCAAAATCATCTGGTGCCCAAGACTTAACAAATGAATTCAAATTTTTATCGATTAAATGAACATTAATATTATTAAAACCACTATTTTCTTTAAACTTCTGACTGTAATTATTCAATATTTGAATAGCAGTCTCCCGGTCTTCATTAGCCATAGCTTCTTGTACCATCGGATTACTAGCTATCTGCAAAGAATTAGTCAACCAGACTTTCTCCTTAGCAGCAAGAGCATTATCTAATTCCTTCTTTAACTCCTGATTCTGTTTTTCTAAAGTATCTTTCCTTAAGTCACTAATCATAGATTGACCAACTAAACCACCGCCCACTACAAACAAAATGCCAATACCGAGAAATAATAAGAGTAGTTTCTTCTTAATATTAACATTCCTCAATTTGGTAAAGAGATTCATAATTATACTCCTTTCTATAGTTAAGTTTAGCAACTAGGTAGTAACTGCACCAAAACTTGCTCTTAGATAAAGAGCCCTTTGAGAGTCTTGATATTCCCTCTCGTTAATCAATTTTTGCTATAGCAAAATCAATAAATTCATCGATGAAATCTCTTGATTTATAATGAGATAGATAAACAAAATTAAACTCTCTTTCTAAATCGACACCATTAATCGGAATTGAGACTAAACGATTATTGGCTAGTTCTTCTTTGACTACCTCTTGGGATATAACAGTAATCCCTAAATTTTCTACAACTAAAGTTCTAATAACATTAAGATTACCAATCTCCATTTGAACATTAAGATCTTTAATATTATAGCCTTCTTCTAAGATAGCTTCCTCAAAAGAACTTCTTGTCCCTGAACCACTTTCTCTTAGAATAAACTTTTCATCTAACAATTCTTTCAAATCTACACTCTTTCGATCAGCCAATCTATGTTCAGGCGCCAAAACCAATAACAGTCGATCTTTTTTCAAACTCTTATGTTCATATTTAGTAGTATCAAACGAGCCCTCTATGAGACCGAGATCAATCTCTTCTCTATCTAATTTTTTTAATATTGTCTCAGTATTTTGCACAGTCAAAGCAATATCAATATTCGGTTTTTCTTCTTGATAGTCACCTAGTATCTTTGCTAGGACATATTCTCCAATAGTTAGGGTAGCACCTATATTATACTTTTTTATAATATTCTTTTGATTTTCTAGCCTTCTTTTAATTCCTTTGGCAAGAGAATCAATCTTTTGCGCATACTCTAGTAATAATTTTCCTTCCGCAGTCAAATGAATTCCTCTTTTGGTTCTAATCACAAGGTCTACTCCATAAAAGTTCTCTAAATATTGAATATGCTGGGTAATAGTAGGCTGCGTCAAATTCAAATATTCAGCCGTTTTAGTATAATTCTTTAATTTAGCCAAACTAATAAAGCTAACTAATCTATAATCAATCATTCCACCACCCCTTTCTTAGCAGTATTATAAAATAAAATTATAGTATTATAAGCAACTATAATTTTATTTTATCACAAACCTTTTATATAATAAAGATAGCAAATATTTAAAAATTGAATCTACTCAGCTAAATGTATTAGGGTTGGGAAGTTGATTTTATTATTATCATTTCGTATAGCCCTAGTTATATTATTTATTGCTTAGTTAGATTCTTTAAACTGTCAATTTTACATTATCAATTCTCAATTTATATAAAGGAGTGATACTATCTATTATAATCAAATCAAAAAATATTTTCCCGGTTTAGCAAGCGCTTTTTTAATTGCGCTAGTTGCAGTTGCACTGGCTCACCAAATTCCTATCATTGGTGGTAGTATACTATCTTTAACAATTGGAATACTGATTAGTTCTAGTTTAGAATCTAAAACTCATCTAAGAGCAGGATTAAATTTTTCTTCTAAAAAACTTTTAAAATTAGCAATTATCTTTTTAGGGACAGGATTAAGTATTAACAAAGTCTTAGAAGTTGGCAAATATTCATTATTTATTATGCTATTTACTTTAAGTACTGCTTTTTTTACAGCTTACATATTTTCTGATTTACTCAAGATCAACTGGAAATTAAGCAATTTAATTGCTATAGGTACAGGAGTTTGTGGAGGGTCTGCTATTGCTACTCTATCACCTATTATTGAAGCTGACGAAAATGATATAGCCTACGCTTTGTCTGCTACCTTTATCTTTGATATATTAATGATTCTATTATTCCCCTTAATGGGAAATCTCTTAGGCTTATCAGATTTATCGTATGGTCTATGGACAGGAACAGCAGTTAATGATACCTCTTCAGTGGTAGCAGCAGGATATGCTTTTAGCGAACAAGCAGGTGATTTTGCTACTATTGTAAAATTGACTAGAACTACAAGCATTATTCCTATTGCTCTGATTTTCTCCTTAATCATTGGCTATAAAAAGGCTAAAACTAAGCCAACTACAACCAATCAAAGTCCCAATATCAAGAGCCTATTTCCTTGGTTTATACTATTATTTATTTTTAGTTCTATTTTAAATACAACTGGCTTAATTCCTCCAGCCATGCAGGGACTATTAAAAACAACTAGTAAATTTATGATGGCTATGGCTTTAGGTGCAATTGGATTAAAAAGTAATTTAGACGAAATTTTCAAATCAGGAATGGGACCTATGTTCTTAGGATTTATTGTCTCCTTAAGTGTAGTAGTAGTATCTATTCTAGTTCAATTTTTAACTGGACAAATCTAAAAGAACTCTCAACATTATTAAAATAAAGAATTAAATTTGCGTTTTGATAACTTCCCCTTCTGGTAGGCAGATTAAATAGTAAAAATCTGTTTACCAGACAGGGGGAATTTTAATCTCTTAATTTTAACAGATGAGCTCTATTTCCTTCTTCATTATACCAGACTTCATCATAGGCAATACAAGCAATACTAATCCCGCGTCCTCGTTCATTAGATTCTAATAGTGACTTTTCACTCTCTAGTTTATTCTCCCAATCAAAGCCATTACCTTCATCCTCAACTATAAACTCACTATAATCCTCAGTTAGCAACAGTTCTATCTTGACTAACTTATCCTTCTCCCAGTGATTACCATGCCCTAAAGAATTACAGATGATTTCTTTCAGTCCCAACCATAATTCAACATGATCTAGATTATACTTTTGCATCACCTCTTCTAGTTTAGGTTTTAATTCCATTACTTCATCTATTTCACTTTCTATTTGGAAGGTATATCTTTCAATAATTGGGGGCCGCCTCTTTAGACTAATATAAGTTATATCATCCTGACCCCTTGTCTTAGCAGCAAACTCTTTAAAATCCTTTCGTACTCGATAGTTAATCAAACTAGGTGGTACTGAATAATTATTCATTAATACCCTCCGTAACCTATCTTCACCATAGATTTCTCCCTCTTTTTCCTCTTCAATCAAACCGTCTGTAGTTAAGAAGACTGACTTACCTGGTGAAAAATTGATTGACTTCTCTTCTAAGAT
>JAWOFC010000156.1:0-2858 GCA_046482455.1 Halanaerobacter sp.
GTCCTCTCATTATTAGGCACCTATTTGGGGATAGAGATTCAAGGTGCTTATGCTAATATTAGAGCTATTGGTGCCGTAGTAGGCGGCTTCTTAGGTGGGCCAATAGTTGGCATTGGTGCTGGATTAATTGGGGGACTCCATCGTTTCTTCTTAGGAGGATTTACGTCCTTTGCTTGTGCTTTAGCCACTAGTTTAGCTGGTTTAATTGGTGGTCTTGTTTATTACTATCGTCCCTTAAATCGAATTAGTCTTAAGGAAGCTTTTTCAGTAGGAGTGATAGTAGAGGTAATTGAAATGGCTTTTGTCTTAATCTTTAGCGAACCTTATAGCGCCGCTTATGGATTAGTTAAAGTGATTGCGCTGCCGATGATCTTTAGCAATGCCTTGGGGATTGTACTCTTTGTTGATATTTTACAGAAGAGTTTTCGCAAAGAAGAAGAGGCTAAAGCTCGTCAAGCTCATAAGGCATTAAAGATTGCTAATAATAGTCTCTGTTATCTAAGCTCTGGTCTGGACTATGATTCGGCTGCTGAAACAGCTAAGATTATCTTGGAGATTACTGATGTGGCAGCTGTGGCAATTACAGACCGCAGCGAAGTTTTAGCCCACTCTGGTTTAGGAGAAGACCATCACCATCGGGGCTCAGAAATCTTAACTGATGCTACAAAATTGGCCCTTGAGAGAGGGGAGTTGAATGTAGTCAATACTACAGAAGATGTGGGTTGTCCGGTAGAAGACTGTCCTCTAGGTTCAGCAGTGATAGTACCTTTAAAGCAGAATCAAACTGTGATTGGAACCTTGAAGTTATATAAGAGAACCGAGCAGGGAGTTACTGATGTTGATATAGCTTTAGGACAAGGAATTGGCGAGTTATTATCTACTCAGCTATATTTATCGCGGCTTAAAAAAGAAGCACAATTGACAGCCGAAGCTGAATTAAAGGCACTACAGGCTCAGATACATCCGCACTTTCTTTTTAATTCTTTGAATACGATAGTCTCTTTTTGTCGGACTGATCCTGAACAGGCACGGAAATTATTAATGAGGCTCTCTAAGTTCTTTCGTAAAACATTAACCCAAAATACTAAGATTGTAACTTTAGAACAAGAATTGGAGTATGTCGAAGATTATATTACAATTGAAAAAGCGCGTTTTGGCGACAAACTAACCGTAGAAATTGAGATAGCAGATGAATTATTAAATCATAAAATACCGAGCTTTACCTTGCAGCCAATCATAGAGAATGCAATTAAACACGGCTTAGCTCCCCAGGCTGAAGCAGGAAGAGTAGAGGTAGAAGCAAAAGAAGAAGAATCGGATTTGGTAATTAAGATTAGGGATGATGGAGTAGGAATTGCTCAAGATGAACTAGAGGATATTTTAGATGTAGGAAAGGGTAAGAATGTAGGAATTGGTCTAAGTAATGTAGACCAGCGCTTAGAGAAGATTTATGGTAGTCAATATGGTGTTGAATTAACAAGTGCTTTAGAGGAGGGGACAGAAGTAGTGATTAAGATGCCGATTAAAGAGGAGCAGGTGATAAGAGATGAATAAATTACGGACAATCATTGTTGATGATGAAGCCCCAGCTCGCAGTGAATTAGACTATTTATTAACTGACTTAGCAGAGATTGATTTAGTAGGTGAGGCTGAGAATGGCACTACTGCCTTGGAATTAATTAAAGAGAAAGAACCTGACCTTGTCTTCTTAGATATTAAGATGCCGGGCCAAAATGGTTTAGAGGTAGCAGATGAGTTACAAGAGATGAAACAGCCGCCTAAGATAATCTTTCTCACTGCTTATGATGAGTATGCTCTTGATGCCTTTAAAGTAAATGCTATTAATTATATCTTAAAGCCCTATGAAAGAGAAGAAGTTGTTCAAGCAATCGAGCAAGTACAGGAACTATATCCTAAAGCAGAGGTCTTAGAGGGGAAATTAGCTCAATTAGTTGATGATCTAAGTAATGATCAGCCCCAACAGGAAGTAGATAAATTAGCAGTGATTACTAACCGCGGTAGGATTAAACTATTAGAGTATGAGGCAATTATCTATTTTCATACCCAATCAGGTAAGGTCTATGCTGTAACAGAGGAAGAAGAGTATGAGACTGATAATAATCTCTCTCAATTAGAAGAGAAGTTAAGCTCTGATTTTTTTAGAGTGCACCGTAGTTATATCGTTAATCTAAAGAAGATTGAAGAAGTAATCCCGTGGTTTAAAGGCAAGTATCAAGTAGTCATGGCTGATAAACAGAATAAAGAGATACCAGTCAGCCGCTCTAAAGTCAAGACTCTACAAGAGATCTTTGATCTGTAGGGTAACTTGTCTATCTGATTTTGTTGTTCAAATATAAAGAGCAGGCGCTTAAGCGGCTGCTCTTTATTATAGTATGCTATTGTTTTTATGACTGCCTTAGAGATTTATTAAATGTGGTTTTGACCTTGAAATTGACCTTGAAATTGATCTCGATTTTTAGGTTTTGATTTTTGAGGAAATTTTGTTTGAACGTAGTGAGTGGATTAAATGGTATTTCCTTTACTGAGATATAATTTAGTCAAGTATAGTACTTTGAGTCTAAGTCCATCATTTGCTTTATCACGGAAGGTTCGTTAGAACATGAAGGTAATTTCCTATTGACTAGCAGTCATATCCTCCGCCTAAGACCAACAGAATCAAGATTAAGAAGATAACATAAACACAGCTGTCTCCGCAGCCACCAAATAAGTCACCCATTATTATACCTCCTTTGTAGTAAGTTTACTTTATAGTATGCAGTTCTTTAGGATTTCGTTAACGAAAATAGAGCCTGTTCAAATATCCATAATTTGCCTTTAACATTCTTCCTCTTTAAATT
>JAWOFC010000201.1:0-7291 GCA_046482455.1 Halanaerobacter sp.
CATAATAATCCTTTAGCAATAAAATTTGTGGAGCAGATTGTTGATAGTTTTGCAGTTGATTTTATAATCGACACAGGAGATATTACTGATTATGGTTCCCCCTTAGAGGCAAACTTATTAAAAGAACTCAATAGATTAACTGTTCCTTATGTATTTATTCCTGGTAACCATGATTCTCCTAAGATTATTGAGGAATTAAGTGAATTTCCTAATCTTTATTTACTGCGTAAAGATATAATAGAAATCAAAGGAATAAAGATTGCTGGTCTAGAAGATCCTTCAGCCCAGAGTAGTGAAGTTAAAGTAGTGGGCGGCAAAGATTTAGCTCCTTTTCAAGACCAATTAGTTAAATTGATAGCTCAAGCTAAAAGGATGCCTGATATTATAGCTGTTCACCAATTTGACTTAGCTAAACCTCTGGTAGGAAAAATTCCTTTATTAATGCATGGTCACGATCATAGTTTTAAGATTTATGACCAAGATGAAACATTAATTATTGATGCTGGAACTACAGGTGCAGCGGGGGTTAGAGGTTTGAAGAGTAAAGAAGGGATTCCGTATTCGGTTGCTTTATTACATTTCAAAGATAAAAGTTCAAATCTGAAATTAAAGTTTGTAGATATAATTAGATTCTATAATCGTCACAGTGGTTTTATTCTAGAAAGACGGTTGACGGAATAATATTATCTAAATGACTACTTTCAGCTAAAGAAAGATATTGTATGGTCTTGAATTTTAATTATCAATTCTAAATTATCAATTGTCAATTAATTTGGGGGTGAGAAGATGGCAGATACAGAACGGATATTTATTGCAGTCAACTTAGATGATATTGTGCAGAAAAAATTAAAGAAGGCACAGGATCTGCTGCGTGATTGTTCTTTAAGTATTAAGTGGGTAGAGAAAGAAAATTTTCATATTACTCTCAAGTTTTTGGGTGATATAACTAACTCTCAGCTGATAGAAGTTAAAGATAGATTAAAGAAGATAGCTCTAAATATAAGTTCGTTTGATATTATTATTAAAGGATTAGGTGCTTTTCCCAATTTAGAGCAGCCAAAAATTATTTGGTCAGGAGTTAAAAAGAATAAGAAGAAATTAATTAGTTTACACCAAGCAATTGAAGAGCAGATGCTTGACTTAGGTTTTGGGGCAGAAAAACATGATTATACGCCCCATATTACTTTAGGACGGGTTAGAAAGAGAGAAGATAATTATGATTTAGTCAGTGATAAGATAAAAGATTTCTCTTTTGAAATTAATGCTCATCAGATAGTAGATAGAATTGCTGTAGTTAAAAGTGAGTTAACTCCCCAAGGACCAATCTATAGTACAGTTGCTGAATTTGAATTGTAATAGTCCGCAATGCTGTTAATGTCTCAGTTTGAAGGTCTTAGCAAGTTTTTAGCTAATTATATGCAAAAGTTTAATGATTGCTTTTTAGGATTGAATATCATATAATTATAAATGTTGAGAGTATTATAGTATAAAAAATTATATTAGTTTATGATGTGGAATTTTTAGCTAAAGACTTATTGTCAATTAATCTTTTTGTATCTGTAAATAATGATTCTTTTAGTAGTTTAATTAAATAGCTTAGTTGAGAGAAATTATTATAAAAACGGGAGTGAAATGTATGGCAAAAGATGAAAAAGAGAAAGCGTTAGAGAGAACAATGAATCAGATTGAAAAAGATTTTGGAAAAGGTGCGATTATGAAGTTAGGCGATGCTAGTGCAATGGATGTAGAGTCTATTTCAACTGGTGCTTTACCTTTAGATATAGCTCTAGGTGTAGGAGGCGTACCTAAGGGTCGAATTGTAGAGGTTTATGGTCCTGAATCTTCTGGTAAGACTACAGTAGCTCTGCATATGATAGCTGCAGCTCAAAAAGAAGGTGGCGTGGCTGCTTTTATTGATGCTGAACATGCTTTAGATCCTCAATATGCTAAGAATTTAGAAGTTGATATTGGTGAGTTGCTTGTTTCTCAGCCAGATACAGGAGAAGCTGCTTTAGAGATCTGTGAGTCATTAGTTAGAAGTGGGGCAATTGATATTGTTGTAATCGATTCAGTTGCTGCTTTAGTACCAAAAGCAGAGATTGAAGGAGAGATGGGAGATTCTCATGTGGGATTACAGGCTCGATTAATGTCTCAAGCAATGAGAAAGTTATCAGGAGTACTAAGTAAGTCAAGCTGTACTTGTATCTTTATTAATCAGATTAGAGAAAAGGTGGGAGTTATGTATGGTAATCCAGAGGTAACTCCTGGTGGACGAGCTCTTAAATTCTATTCTTCAGTCCGTTTAGATATTAGAAGACGCCAAACTCTAAAAGATGGTGATGAGGTAAAAGGTAATCGTACAAAAGCAAAAGTGGTTAAGAATAAGGTAGCGCCGCCATTTAAAACAGCAGAGTTTGATATTATGTATGGGACTGGAATTTCTCAAACTGGCTGTATTGTAGATATGGGAGAAGAATATGGGATTATTGAACGAGCTGGTTCTTGGTATTCTTATCAGGATGAAAATTTAGGTCAAGGACGTCAAAATTCTAAAGAGTTTTTAGATGAACATCCTGAAATGCGAGAAGAGATTAAAGAAAAGATATTAGTTGCAGCAGGAATGAAAGATGAAGCTGAAATTGAGGATGAGAGTGCAGAAGAAATTGAAGAAGAGAAAGAATCTGCTTAAATTATTGGCCCTTCTATAACGGAGGGCCTTTGATTTTCTCTATTAGGAGGAAAAAGATGGATGAAGTTGGTACAATTACTAAAATAGAAGTACAGAAGAATAATAAACAGCGCTGTTCAATCTTTGTTGATGGTGAATTTTTATTAGGTATGAAAGCAAAGTTGGTCTATGAGTTTAATCTAGATAAAGGAGAAGTCTTAACTGAGAGAGCCTTAATGCAGTTATTAGATCAAGAAGAGCTTTTAGAGGCTAAGGAGGCTGCATTTAACTTATTATCTTACCGTCAACGCAGTATAGGGGAATTAAAGGAGAGACTATTAAATAAGGGTTATGAAATAGAAATAGTCCAACAAGTGATTAATATTTTAAAGAGATTAGACTATTTAGATGATCAGGAATTTGCTATTACTTGGGTTAAGGATAGAATTACTAAAGGATATGGTCCTTATCGTATCAGACAGCAGTTAAAGGAGAAAGGTATAGATACTAGAGTGATTGAAAGTTCTTTAGAGCAAGAGTATAGTTCACAATTAGAGTATGATCTAGCATTAGAATTGGCTGCTAAAAAAATGTCGCGTTATAGAGACAAAGATTATCATGAACGCAGATATAAGTTGTCTAAAGTTTTAGAAAGAAAAGGCTTTTCTTTTGAGATAATTAATCTTGTCTTAGATGATCTGTTGACGGAAGGAGATTAATGAGAATGAAGTTGTTAGTAGTTAATGATACTCATATTCGCGGTACAACTCCTAGCCGCCGGGTTGATAATTTTAAAGAAACTCTGCTTATAAAATTGAAGGAAGTGCATACTTTAGCCCAGGAGAGAGAAGTTGATATTATCTTACACGGTGGTGATTTATTTGATAGACCTGATACTGCTCCTTCAATTGTAAGTGAATTTGTTAAATTATTGCGCAATTTTTCAATGCCGATTTATATAACAGCAGGCAACCATGATTTATATGGTCATAATCCTGATACCTTACCGCGTACTATGTTAGGTTTGTTAGAGGCATCAGGAATAGTTAATATAATAGGTGAAGAAGGAACTGTTTTTGAGGAAGATGATATTAAAGTACAATTGACAGGCAGAAACTTTGATTATACTTTAGATAATGATACTACTACAGCCTATGAAATAAAGAAGCAGCCTGAAGTAGATTATGCTCTTCACCTAGTACATGGGATGTTACTTGATAAACCTGTCTTTGAAGAAGGATATACTTTGATTGAAGATATAGAGACAGAGGCTGATATTACAATTACTGGTCATTATCATTTAGGATATGGGATTAAAGAATTTAAGGAGACTTATTTTTTAAATCCTGGAGCTTTAGTTCGTATTAGTGCTGATTTAAAAGAGATTGCACGTATGCCTCAAGTGGCATTAATTGATTTAAAGGATGGTATAGATATAGAATTGATTAAATTGTCTAGTGCTCAACAAGGTAAAGATGTATTAGATAGAACAGAATTAGAAAAACAGAAGTTTAGAGAGAAGAGATTGGCTGATTTTAATCAACAGATTAGTGCTGCAGGTGAGTTTAAACATTTTAAGATTAATGATATTTTAGATGAGGTTGCAAATAACCAAAATATTTCTCAAGCAGTAAAAGAAGAAGCTTTAGCTCGCATCTCACAGGCACAAGAGAACTTGGGAGGTCAGGGGTCAAAATGAAGAATATAAAGAGAGTCGAAATTAAGAATTTTCAGTCTCATCAAAAGACTGTAATGGAATTAGATGAGGGCTTTAATGTAATTACGGGACCTTCTGATGAAGGTAAATCAGCTATTATTAGAGCCTTAAACTGGGTTTTTTATAATCAGCCTTCTGGCACTGATTATATTAGAGTAGGAACCAGTCGGTGTGAAGTTAAAGTTGAGTTTAATAATGGTTATAAAATAGTTAGAAGTAGAACTCCTAGTAATAGTAGGAACAGATATGAAATTATTAATCCTGAAGGAGAAAAGCAGGTATTTGAAAAAGTAGGACGCAGTGTGCCGCAAGAAGTAGTTAAGATTCATGGTATGCCCAAGATTGAATTCGATCAAGATTTTAAGATGAATTTGAATTTTGATCATCAATTAGGAGGCTCTTTCTTATTAGATAGTAGTCAAGCTAATAGTGCTAAAGTGATTGGTGGACTGCTCGATGTTCATTTAGTAGATTCTGCTATTAGGGATACTACTAATGACCTCACAACCTATAAACGACAAGAAAAGGATTTAGAAGAGCAAAAAGAAGAGGTTGAAGAGGGATTAAAAGAATTTGATCATCTGCCCGACTTAAAATTAGAAATAGAAAGAAAGGAAGAACTGCTAAAAGAGATTAAACGGATTAAATCTAAATTAGAGACTTTTAAGTCTTATCACGAAAGCCTAACTGAGATTAATGCTAAGATAAAGAGAAATAAAAAGCTCAATGATAAATTAAAAAATTTAACTCAAATAAAAGAACAATTACTTGAATTAGAAGATAAAGAGAGTTCTTTAGAAAGATTAACTGTTTTAGAGGATAAGCTCAAGAAGACTAGAGAAAAAGAAGAGAAATTAAAGAAGTTACTAATAGAAATGAGAGAAATTGAAAAAGTAAAAGATATAGTAAATCAATTAAAGATTAATTTAAATAATTATTCCTATTTAAAAGAGTTTAAGCAGGGGTATGAGGAAAAAGAGAATAGAATTATTAAAGGCAAAGATTATTTAAGTAATTTTGCCCATATAGACGAAGTTATGGAGATCAAAAAAGAGTTGATAAGAAAATATGATAATTTAGTTAATCTAAAAAAGATGAAAGGGCAATTGGTAGAATTTAATAGTAGTATAAAAGAGTATAAGAGACTAATTAAGAAGTTACCTTCTTCCAAAGAAGAAAATAAATTAAAAGAAAATTTAGCAGAAAAGTCAAATAGATTAGAAAGACTGCAAAAATTAATTAAGAGAAAGAAAGAAGTAGAAGAGAAGGTTATAGAAAAGAAAGGTCAAATAGAAGCAAAGGAGAGTAGAGTAGAAGAACTAGTCGATAAGTATAGTGACTTACTTAAAAAAGTAGGTAAATGTCCAACCTGTTATAGTAAAGTAGATGAGGAATTGATTGCAGGTTTAATTAATCAATATAAGGAGTGATAGATAATGGAAAATTATGAAGAAGAGATTGATGAAATTAAAGAGAAATTAGATAAAGCTAATAGATTAAAACTAAGATCAGAGACTAAATTAGAGAATTTAGAAGAAGAGCGCAAAAAGTTATTGGAGGAAATAAAGGAAGAAGGTGTAGAACCAGATAATTTAGAAGAAGAGATTGAGAGCTTAGAAGAGGAATTAGAGAGTTTAATTAAAGAGGCTCAAGATCTGCTGCCTGAAGATGAGATTTTAGAAGGAAGGTTAAATTAATGGAAGTAGAGGCGCTAGTGACTTCTTTAAAAGAAAATATTGAAGAGAAGAAGGCTGCTTATAATAATCAAAAGGGACAAAAGGAGCAGTTAGAGAAGAGAAAAGAGAATATTATAAGTGAGTTAGAGAACTGTAAAGACCAAATAGACCTATTAGAACAAGTAAATATTTATCTACAGCAAGTTTCTGACCATGCTCGCCAACAGGCTAAAGAGCAGATTGAAGCTTTAGTAACTCAAGCTCTGCAGTTTGTATTTGGAGAAGAGTTTAGTTTCGAAGTTGAGATAGAAGAGAAAAGAAGTAGACCAGCTGCAGAGTTTTATGTAGTCTCAGAGTATGGTGAAGAAAAGATAAGAAATCGCCCTCAAGATGCTCGGGGTGGCGGAGTTGTGGATGTAGTCTCTCTTGCTCTTAGGGTAGCAGTACTGCAAACTTTTTCTCGTCCTAAAATATTAGGGCCTCTTGTCTTAGATGAGCCGGCTAAACATGTTAGCGAAGAGTATATTACTCGTATAACAAAATTTTTAAAAAATGTGTCAGAAATGTATGCGCGCCAGATTATTGTTGTTACTCATCAACAGCACTTATCTCAAGTAGCAGATAAAGCATTTTTAGTAGGATTATCTGGTAGCAAGAGTGAAGTTGAAGTTAATAATAGTAAGTAGGTTATTAATTAAAAAGAGTAAATTTTTTTATTTAATTAGTTTAAATTACAAATATCAGTTATACTTTCTTGACATAAATAGTAGTAACAGATAAAATGTTTATAAAGTATGCCTATTATCAAGAAGATATTGCTTAAAATTAATAAGAATAAGAAATCAAGTATCTTCTTGATAGGTTCACTAACAGATTGTAATCATGTAATCGTTTTTTATGATTGCTCTGCTTTAGATGTGGTTTAGGATCAGGTATATTTTATTTAATATTCATCTGATTTTAATCGATGAATATTAGGCAATTTATAACCAGCTAAATAGATTATTTAGATGGTATTATTCGAATTCACGAACGATAAAGTAACTAAAAAATGGAGGTGAGTCAAGGTGTGGACTTTATTAGCCGTAATTGGTGGGTTATTACTTGGAAGTATAATCGGCTTTGCTGTTAGAAAATATATTGCTGAAAGCAAGATTGGTTCTGCTGAAAAAGAAGCAGAAAGAATCATTAATGATGCTGAGAAGGAAGCAGAATCAATTGAGAGAGAAG
>JAWOFC010000120.1:0-19258 GCA_046482455.1 Halanaerobacter sp.
CCTATATGGTTTACAGTTTACAGTTTACAGTTAAAAGTCAAGTTCAAAATCATAGCACTAGTTAATTACAATTAATAATAGATAATTGAAAATTAAATTCAAAATCATAAAGTCAAGTTCAAAAACATACAATCAAAATACTAAAAAGATTAACCCAGCAAATAAATAAAACCTACTTCTCTTTTAATAAATCCTTATAATAGATTAAGGCTAAAGTAATATCATCGCCGCTTCCCTGTCTAGATGTCTCCTTGAGCCAATCTACTAAATTATGATTAATATATTCAATACCGTGTTCAATAGTTAAATCTATAAAATCATCTATAACCTTTAAATAGCCTTCCTCATTGCGAAAAGAATTAATATAACCATCTGTGGAAAGCAGTATAAATAACGGCTGCTCTTTAGAAAAAGGAACTACAGAAATTTTAACTTTATTAATAGCTTCTGACATACAAAGAGAGTCAGTTGCAGGACCTAAGTTCTCTTGACTAGTAAATAACCTCTGCTTGTCTTGAGATAAGACTGTAATATCACCATCACCTAATTTAAAATAAAGGCTAAATCTCTCTGTCACCAAAGTTATTAAAAGCGTTGCCCCATAAGCCTTAATATAATTATCTTCTATCAACTTCCTCTTTTTTATTCCTTTTTCCTCTTCAAGCTGCTCTAATTTAGTCTGGGCCCTAGCATCTAAAGAAAAGAGATTATTTTGATAATGCTCTCTTACCTTATCACGCCAGCTATTAATTATCCTCTGCGGCAGTTTTTCTTTAACTCTATTCTTGATTTTTTTTAAGGTAGCAGTAGTTAAATTCTCTACATCTACTTCCCGCAGCATTACTTCTAAAGCTGCTTTAACAGCTAATCTAGAACCGATAGCACTACGGAAATGTTTCAGACTACCATGCCCATCTGAGATAGCAGCAACTAAATTACCATCTTTAATCTCCCAGCCCACAGCATCTTGATTAGGGAGATCTCTTCTAGCATGATTAGCTCCTTTAACAGAAGCTCCAGTTATAATCCAATTATTATTTCGCTTTATTTCATCTCCCCCTTTCATAACCACTAAAATACATCCAACTCAGAGCTATCATCTATTTCTTCAGATGTAGGCTGCGGCTGGGCAGGTAGGGCAACATTATCACTTTCTTCTCCTATCTCCTCTGAACTACCTGTCGATGCAGACTTAACTACTTCTGTAGAAGCCCATTTGATATATGCTGTCAACTCTTCAGAATTATTAGCTTTTAACGGCTCTAATTCGGGATTATCAATAAATTGATTTAAGACCTCCATATCTGCATCATCACCAATAGCAATTGCTATCTTAACTGCTTTCTGCCCCCAAGGTAGATTTAATAATTCTTCTAATCCACTTTCGAACTCATCAGTCGGCTGCCCATCTGAGACTAAAACTATAACTGGCGGTAGACCGCGCTGAGGCATGGCCTTTGATTCTAACTTATCAGCTAATAAAGATAGAGCTGCTCCTAAATCAGTTACCCCTTCTGCCTCCAAATCATTCCAGGAGAAGTCTTCAACTGACACTGCATCTTCAATATGCCATCGGGCTCCTTCAGAAAATTTTAATGCGCGAACTAACAATTCAGCATTGGGATTCTCGGCTGCTACCTCCTGCATCTCAGGAATAGCTTCTCTAATTGCATTATTTAAAGATTGAATCTTACCATTGATAGACATTGAGCCTGAACAATCTGTTAACCAAAAAAAATGTAATTCTCGTTTAGAGAGTTCACCACCAGGCAAAGGCATCTTCGATCATCCTTTCTTTATTAATTATTGTCTTAAATTATATATATAGCTAAAAGATTAGCTTCCTTTGTATTATATTTAAACAAAAGATATTATTTTCCTACCTATTTAATATTTTAACATTGCACACCCATTAATTTAAGTACTAAAGTCAAATAATCATCTCTCAACTCCTTTATTCAACGTTACAGCTCTCTCATCACAGTTAAGATTTCAATGATTTGCTCGAAAATCTATAGAAGTCCATTAAAATACAAAAAAGGGAGGTCTTTAACAATGGCTGACTATGATATTAAAGAGGTCAAACCAGTCTCTAGAGCATCTAAAACTAGTGAATTCAAAGAGCATCATACAAAAGAACAGAAAAAGAAGAAAAAGAAGAAATCATCTACTAGTTTTTGGGATGTACCTACACAATATACTACTAAAGATGATTCAGATTTAAACTATAACTATCTAGACTTAGAAAAAAAATTAGAAGTAGCATCAGAAGAATGGGGGGTCAACAAAATTTCCACCCAAATAATAGAAATAATTCAACAGTATTATCAGCAGTTTAAAGATAATAACCAAAATTATAACGATTCTGTCTTGTTTTCATTATTTTATCCGCAGGCTAAAGAATCATTAAAGAAAGCTTATCAACAAGCTAAAGAGGTGTTACCTCCTTTACCCCAGGATGTAAAGAAATTAATAGTGGCTACTTACAGCCAAAGTATTGAAAAATTAAATATATGGCGTGAAAACATACCTACAGCAGACCAAGAAGAGACTGAAAAGACTGAAATCGAAAATTTTGCCTCTGAAAAATTAATCAAAGATATTGCTAATCTCTTAATCGAACAAGGCATTTATTTAGGAGAACAGAAAGTTCATCATCCAATTATTAATACTAAAAGATAAACTTAACTACTTTAGATTCATAGAACCATCTTTTCAGCTTCCAATTTTATCTTTTAACTTCTGATAACTAAAATAAATAACTAGTATGAAGATACTTAACCCTAAATAAGAGAGCAACCTCATAATACCACCTAAGAATGATAAATCATAGACAAATAATTTAGCCATAACCAAGATCAAGATGAATAACCCTGCTAATCTAGCATAAATGAATTTACGATAGAGACCATAGGCAATATAGAACAGAGCTACAAGAAAATAAAAAGCAGTTAAAATCAAACTATTACTCTTCAAACCAAATTGAAAGACTAAAATAGCTGTTAAATAGATTAAGCTTAAGCCCCCTAATGACAGGGGATAAATCTCTAAATTGTATTTATAACGCTCTAGAAAAGTAATAATTAATTTGCGCAGATTAACTAATAACAAGAGATTAATTACAAATAATACAATCCAAAATAATGGACTATCAACTGCAAAATTACTAAAAACTCTTCTAGCCTGTAAAGTAATATATATAGATAATAAATTTCCTATTGAATAAAAGAAAATGGCCATATAATCTACTACTTTATCATTTAAAAGCTCTACATTCTGTAAAAGATAAGCTAAAATAAAATTAATTGCAATTACTAATATAAAGGAATAATTCTCAAATCTAAACGAAAAATAGATTAGATAAGTCCAAGTCCCAACTAAAGCAAAGTATTTGAAGTAATTAATTAGTTCATACTCTTTACTATATCGTATAACCCGCCTCTTTTGCCATAAGAATAGGTAAGCAATTATTAACAGACCTTCAACTAACCAAGCCAAAACCCACCATTGGATTTCAAATTGGAGGACTGGAATTAGTATAAAGAAGACTGTATTTAGCCTCTTAAAGAAGAATTGCCATTCTAAATTCTTATATTTATCTAAGTTTAGCCTGTCTTTTAAAAAGAAATAAAATACTATAAAGACTATAGGAAGCAAGCCTAAATATGATTTCAAAAAACTATTAGATAAGAACCAATACAAAAGTACAAAACTAAAGAGATTATTAATTGAAAAGAGAACTTGATTTATCAGTTGAAAGAAGGAATGATAATAGCTTAAAATATATAAAATCACCCACGAGAATAAGAGAAAATTAAAGATAGTATAAAAAATACCTAAATTGATATTTAACAAAGTCAATTGGGCATTATTATAAACTTCCGCAATTAGCTTTATAAATAAAGGACTGTAACCTCCTAGCAAAGCAGTTATAAATAAAGATTGCGAATAATACTTTTTAACTAAATAAAGAGCTCCTAAAGTAATTATGGTTACTACTATAAAATTATTTCCCGTCCATCTAAAATTAGCAAAATATAAAGTACAAAGACCACTAATCAATAATAAACGAGATAATCTTCTCTTCTGCAGGTGATTTTTAGTAAATACAAATTCTCCTAAGCCTAAACTAGTAATTCCTGTTAGATAAAGAAAGATCATCTTAAAATACTGATTACCCCACTGGAGATAGATATATCTTCCAATAGCTCCTAGACTAAGTATAACTGCTATAACTCCTAGCTTTTTAATCCATTCTAGACCCTTCTTTTCTCTCAGATCATTCTCTTCTATTCTCTTTTCCATATCCTTTTCTGCTACTTCTCGTTGGGATAACTCTTCTTGCCCCTCTTCATAATATTCTTTGATTTCTCTTCTCTCTTCTTCAAACTGTTCTTTTCTATACTGTATTCTTTTATCAAGCTTAGAACTTAGCTCTTCAAGGTCAGTCAGTAGATCTTCTTGGTCATTAGATAAACTAGCCTCAACTTTCTTCTTTAATTTAACTAATTTATTCTTTACCTCATCCTCTAAAGCAGTCAAACGATCTTTATAATCATTAGCTCGAGCTGAAAAGTAAAGTTCTAACTTTTTACGTGAAATCTTTATTAATTCCATTCTCTCATCTATAATCTTTTTTTCCATGGCTGACCGCAATCTTTTATTTCGATCACGTAGATTATAAAGATGTTCTTCTAAATCATCTAACTCCCGTTTATAACTTCTTAATTCTTGTTTTAACTCTTCATTTTCTCTTATTAAGTCTTTTACATCATAGGCATTGAATAATGATTGATAGTCTTGATTTAATCTTTTCTGCTTTTTAATTAACTCTTCTAACTTATCCTGGTTCATAATCTAATCCCCTCGTTTCCAAGATATAGTACCCTCAGCTGAATTTAAAGCTATCATTGCAATGCTTTACAGATAACTGGATTTCTTCACGCCCTCGTTTATAGTTTATAGTTAATAGTTAATAGTTTATAGTTAATAGTTTATAGTTTATAGTTAAGATCAAAAACATATAATCAACTTAAAGCAATTTACAGCGGCTACTTTTTTATGGTTTTCACGAAGGGTCTCTTGGCTGAGTTGAAACTATTTGTTCCTCTGTAGCTGCAGTGACTTCTTCTACTTTAACTATTAAATTATTCGATAAATCTTCAATTTCTCTGAAAACATCTGCTATATTTCGTTCAGAATCATTAGCCGAAATCATAATATTTATTGCTCGATTAGTTACATCTTGTACTTCTTCAACTATTTCTTTTACTTCCTGAGCTGATCTCATGCTTTCATTCGCTAAATCCTTAATATCATCTGCTATTGCAGCAAATCCGTGACCTGACTCCTCCCCTGCTGCTTCAATCGCTCCATCTAAAGATAATAAATTAGTCTCATCAGCAATCTTCATAATTTTTTCTGATATCCCATCAACCTTACTTACACTTCCTTCTAATTCTTTCATTATTTCAACTGCACTATTAACTAATTCTGTTCCTGAATTAATCTTATCATCTGTCTCTTTAACTAATTTAAAAGTCTCTTCTTCTAGCTCCAAAATAGATTTAATACTCTCTTTTAGATTATCCTGCATCTTATTTAAACTCATACTTAGCTCTGCAATCTCCCCTATCCCTTGTACTTCTAAATGAGAAGCAGTTAAATTTCCATTAGCAATCTTATCAGCAAATTTAACTGCTTTATCAATTGGGGTAGTAATTTTATTATATAATAAAATAAATGTAATTACTATTACAATAGCTATTATTATTATTATAACAACAGTTAGCAAAAGAGTAAAAGTAGCTTTATTTTGAGCAGAATCCTTAATCTTTTGCGTTCTTTTATCTAATTTAGATTGAAAACTACTTAGAGTATCCTGAAATGCCTTCTTTCTTCTTGTATAGTAGGAGTTAAATAGCTTTCTCTTAGCTGCACTTATATTACCGCTCTTTACAGCCTCAATAGCTACTTTTTCATATCTAATAATTATATTTGATTTATTTACTGCTTCTTCAATTAGATTTAATTCTCCTTCTGGTATTTCCATTTCTTTAAATTTAGTAACTATTTCCTCTCTTTTCTTTATTTCATCGGCTTTTTTTAAATATTCAACTGCGTATTTTCTATCAGAAGTCTGTACATATTTATAAGCTAAAGATGATAATTCATTAACTGTCATCAACATCTCCCTACCTAAATTCTTTAAATCTTCTCTTTTTGAAACTGCCTTTCTCTCCTGTTTAAAATTAATATTAAGATAATAAACACTACTAACTACTAGAATAAGAAGTACTAAAATTATACTAGTAGATATCTTTAATAACTTAGAAATTTTCAATCATACCTACCCCCTTCTTAGAAATTCTCAGCTATATTCAATCCTAAAACCACTCTACTTTACAGAATATTCAATTTCTCTAAATATCCAAATCAATTTATAATTCAGAATTGATAATGGGGACTTAATAGAAAACCAAAGTTAAGATGATAAAAATTATCACACTAAAAACAGAGAGCTTTAATTAAAGCTCTCTGTTAAGTTTAACTTTATACTTTAGTCAGCTTTTTTCTCATTGTCTTCCTCTTTTGAACTCTTTTGGGCTCTCTTCTTTTTAACACTATAAACACCCAATTTATAATATCCACTAGTATTACTAAATTGAGCATTGTCTAATACTTTTATATCTACTTCGAAAATATCAGGCAAATAATCTCTTAAAATTTTAGCTCCTCCACCACATAATAAAATAGTTCTAATTCTAGCCAACTGCTGCTCCCATTCATCAATGATTAATTCATGTACTTTGTGAGCAAAATTGTTAAATTCTTCTCCTGTGAATTCATCAAATTCTCTATCTTCTCCCCGCCAAAAAACTTTATTCTGACCTTGAATATAGTTTCTAGCAATTAAGTTATACGGCACGTCTACTTCTAAATTATTCGAAATTTCTTTAAAGGCATCTGCCATCCCAAAATCTGTTCCTATATCTGTGCCTATAATGGGTTCAGTCCCTTTAGAAATAAAAGCATCTATAGTCTTGCCGCCAATATCAATTAAACCAAATCTTGAATTAGCTAATTTATTTTTAGACGGTCGCCCATTTATATCTAAAATTTGATCATAATAAGCTCCCATACCCTGGGGAACACAGATTACATTCTTTATCCTGACTACATTATCTGTCTTTTTGCTTGGTAATTTATATTGAAAACTCTTATTTTTAAATGTATTCACTATTTCATCTTTATATTCTTGATATTTCTCCACATTCAATCCTAAAATTAAATTATTAATTACAATCTTATCTTCAGTAGTAAAGAGAGAAATACCTGCCAATAATTTAGCCAACTCAGAGTCTTCTTTAAACTTATTATAAGAAAAATTCTTTTCTCCTCCTCTAGCATCCTGTTCTACTGCATAATCACCTATATAATATTTTTTACCATTAACTGTAACATTCATCTTGTTTTTCTTAAACTTAGCTGACCCTGATAGATCATTAATATTAAAGATTGAAAAGTCATTCTCTTGTTTATAGGTCACTGAAGGAAAATATGTCCTCTTTCCCGCACCTTGTCCTAAAACCAATTTTACATAATCATAACCATTATCAAAACCAACAACATCAAATACTTTCATTGACTTTGCCTCCTTAATTTTAATATTCTCTTTTTCTGCTTTCTTCTCTTCAATCTCTTTTTTTCTCCTTAATCCAAAGTTCTCCATATCTAAATTCACTGCGGAACTAAGATAGAGTTGCTCACCTTCTTTAGAACTTGAAATCAGATTAGAGCTGATTAAATCTTCTACTACCTGATAAAAACTATCATCTTCTACTACTAAATGACAACTCTTAGTTTTCTTAATCTCTTCTAATAATTCTTCTGCTCTAATTTGATCTCCAGCTAAATGATCTAGAATATAATTTTGCAGCTTTTCGTTGTTAAAATTCATCTCTGCTCTTTTAAATTTATCTAATCTAAACTCTATTTCTTCCAATTTCAATCCCGTTTCTGTTTTAGTCAAAAGTAAATAATTTCCTAAGGCTGCTTTCAATTCTTCTTGTAACTCTTCCTCTTCTTCTAAAATTTCTAATAGTTCAACATCACGTCCTTCTAATTCATCAATTAAATCTTCTGCTTTTAAAACTTCTGTTAACCTTTTTAAATATTCATCATTTAAGATATCTTTTTTAGGAGTGATAACTAAGATTCTATTCTTATATTCTAAACTTTTATAGAGCTTCTTTAAAATCTTTTTATATTCTTTTTTATCAAGTCTCTCTAAGATTAAAGCTATCTTAAGTGCAGAACCATCCTCTATTTCTTGATAACTGTATACCTCAGTTTGAAAACCAAAGATATTTTCTTTAATATAATCTAGCATTCTTGTTTTCATACTTTTTCTATCAAAATTTTGTGTAATATCCTCAATATAAGTTACAAAATCTTTATATATAATATTATCTTCAGAAATAAATAACTCTTTAGTAGTCTGTAGTTCATCTAGCAGAGCATAAAATAATTCTTCATTATAGATAAAGGACTTGTCTCTATCCTCTTTTGCAGTCAATAATAGTTCTTTACTAGCAATCTTTTCTCCTTCATTTAGTTGTTCTAAAATATATTCTCTAATCTGAACTTCATCTTCTTTCATGAACTTCTTCCTCCACTTCTTTAATTTTTTCTACATTTTAAAAGATGAGATAGGCTGTACTTATAGCTTGTCATCTATTTCATCAATCTCTATTTTATCTCCTTTCTTTGATGTTTTGATTAAAATTGAATAAATATCAACATATAGTTCTTTAATTATAATTTTAAAGAAAATATTTTAAACTCCTTCATTTAATTAGAATTATTTTCCTTCTAAACTTCAAATTTATTCCTCTATATGTATATAAATTGTATAAATTCTTTTAAAACCCTTTTTATAGAATCAATTATTTAATATCAATTATTAATCTACTAAAACCAAAAAACAGGAAAGAACCAACCTCACAGCTGGTTCTTTCCTTAATCGTAAAAAAGAGCCTATTTTTCTTTGCCTAGATAGATACCATTAAAACTTTTCAAAATCGTCCGCATTAAAATTGCTGTCCATTTCTGATTCCAAATCATTAATTCCTGAATTTTGCGAGCGGCTTTGGGACTTTTCTATCTGATTGCTGGGTTGTTGTTTCGAATTATGATTTATCTTTTCTAACTGCTGGTTATTATCTAAATTAAATTTATTAACTACTTCTGCTAAATCGTTGGCTTCACCCTCTAAGGCTTCACTTGAACTCGCTATCTCTTCAACCATTGAAGAGTTTTGCTGTGTTACTTCATCTAATTCATCTACTGCTCCTTGAATCTGATTAGCAGCTGAAGACTGCTCTTCCATTGCTGATGCAATTTCAGAAATAGCTTGCGAGGCATTCTTACTATTTTCAGTAATCTCATCTAAAGCTCTTTCTGTCTCTTCTACTAATTCATTGCCTTCTTCAATCTGATCAATAATTCTACTAATTAAATTCTCAATTTCATCTGCTGATTCAGCCGTCTGACTAGCTAAATTTCTTACCTCTGCTGCTACTACAGCAAAACCTTGTCCATGTTCTCCTGCTCTTGCTGCCTCCACAGCAGCATTTAAAGCTAATAGATTAGTCTGGAAAGCAATATAATTAACTGTTGTAATTATCTCTGCTACTTCTTGACTACTAGAAGTAATCTCTTCCATAGAATCCATTGTCTCATCAACTACCTGTGACCCATGTTGAACTGCTTCCATTGTCTCATCAGATAAATCATCAGCCCGGTTAGAATTATTAGCTACTTCCTGGATAGAAGAAGTAATTTCTTCAAGCGTAGCTGAAACTTCCTCCAACGAAGATGCCTGCTCCTGTGTGCGCTGCGAGAGATCTTGATTTCCATCTGCAATCTCATCTGAGGCATTAGTAACTTGTAAAGCAGTCTTTTTCACTTTATTTAATACTTGATTTAACTCAAATTTCATCTTATTCAATGCTTCTGCTAAACTCCCAATCTCATCTTTAGCCTTCACATCTAAATCACTAATATCAAAATTACCAGTGGCAATCTTTTTAGCAAAATCTACAGCATTTAAAATAGGGTTAACTACCTTATTGCTCATAAAGTAGACTCCAAAAAGCAAGATTACTGCAGTAATCGAAATTACGATTGAAACTTGAATGAAGATATCTTTAATCATTTGGTTCACAAATGCCTGAGGTGCCCCTACATACCAAATACCAATAATCTCTCCTTCTGCATTCTCAATCGGTGTATAAGCAGTCTGATACATATGACCTACAACATCAGCCTCGCCATAATAGTCATCGCCATTTTCTAACACAACATTCCCTACTTCCTGCGAGACAGTAGTACCTACTGCTCTTTCTCCATTCTTCTTTACATTAGTAGCTACTCTCGTATCTTTAGCAAAGACAGTAACTGTATCATTAGTCAATCTTCCAATATGATCAACCATCTCAAAATTATTATTTATAAGCGTATCCCCTTTATACAACTTATCCCCTTCTAATCTCCACTCCCCCGGATACTCTCTATCTAGAATTTCATAACCAGTCTTTAAATCTGTTTTAGCTTTATCAACTGCTACATCTTTAGCACTTTTAGTTACTACAGTTCGTACAGTAAATAAGGCAGTCCCAATCAAAATTAAAATAGAGACTATAAACAAAAGTATTAACTTAAATTTAAGAGAAATCTTTCTAAGCCTAGACAATAAACCGCTCATTCTCTTCTCCCTCCTCGAATAAAATTTAATTGTACAATTAAATTTTATAAATCACTCTCTACTTTCTTATAATTATTTATAAACTTAAGTAAACCTTATCAAATTATCATTTATTATTCAACTTTGATAAAAAATTAACTTAAATTAATAAAATATGGTTAATTTCACAATTGCTATCGATCAATAATAAAGAGTACAACCTCTAAAAGAGGCTGCACTCTTAAAATTGATCTATTTAATTTTAAAACTACTCTTATTCAGCTGCTGAGGCTAATAGATCTGCTTTATCTGTTCTCTCCCAAGCCAAATCTAAATCTGTCCGTCCAAAATGTCCATAAGCAGCAATCTGCTTATACTGCGGTTTTCTCAAATCTAATTTATCAATGATCTTTCCTGGTCTCAAATCAAAGTGCTTCCTAATTAAGCTTTCAATTTTACTTTCAGCAATTTTAGCAGTGCCAAAAGTCTCTACCATAATAGAGACTGGTTCTGCTACTCCAATAGCATAAGATAGTTGTACCTCACACTTATCTGCTAGTTCTGCTGCTACTACATTCTTAGCTACATAACGGGCAGCATAAGTAGCAGAGCGGTCTACTTTGGTAGGATCCTTACCTGAAAATGCTCCTCCACCATGGCGAGCAGTTCCACCATAGGTATCAACAATAATCTTTCTGCCTGTTAAACCAGCATCACCCTGCGGTCCTCCAATTACAAATCTTCCTGTCGGATTAATGTAATATGTTGTTTCATCATCTAATAGCTCTGGGCCAATGACCTCATTAATTACATACTCAATTATATCTTTTCTAATCTTTTTAAGCTTGACTTCAGGATGATGCTGAGTAGAGACAACAACTGTATCTACTCGCTGCGGTTCATCACCATCATATTCTACTGTAACCTGTGTCTTTCCATCCGGTCTTAGATAGTCTAAAGTACTATTCTTTCTTACTTCAGCTAATTTACGAGATAATTTATGGGCCAAAGTAATCGGCAGCGGCATTAACTCTTCTGTCTCATTAGTCGCATAACCGAACATCAAACCTTGATCCCCTGCTCCAATCTCTTTTTCTTCTTCTTTCGATTCTAAAGCTTCATCAACTCCCTGTGCTATATCTGAAGACTGCTCATCAATTGAAGTTAAAACAGCACAAGTCTCACCATCGAAGCCATACTTAGCTCTCGTATAACCAATCTCTTTGATCTTTTCGCGAGCTACTTGGGGAATATCAACATAACAGTCTGTAGAAATTTCACCTGCGATCAATACCATGCCTGTAGTTACAGAAGTTTCACAAGCCACCCTAGCCTGCGGATCTTTAGCTAAAATTGCATCTAAAATAGCATCAGAAATCTGGTCAGCAACTTTATCAGGATGTCCTTCTGTGACTGATTCTGAAGTAAATAAATTCTTTTTTGCCATAATTAAATCTCTCCTTTACATTGATCCTAAATAAAAAAACTCTCCTTGCGGAGAGCTTACAATAAACTATAACATCTCCCCAGAAAAATCTGGCAGGAATTAGCACCTTTCCTCTACGGCGGTTGCTGAGTTTCATTGGGCCTGTCCCTCCACTACTCTTGATGTATATCTTATTTAATTTACCTCAAGTTTATCAAATTAGACTTACCCTGTCAATATATATTATAAACTACTAAATTTTTTCGCAGCGACCTCAAATCCAAAATTTACAAATTGAACTCCCCAATTATATATGATAATCTAATTCTGTTCTCTACAAGGAGGTGAAAAAATGAAACTAAAAATTGTACTAATCTTAATAATGGTCAGCCTTTTAATTCCTAGTTTAACTTTTGTAGCTCAAGCTAATATTATCTATTCTGCCCAGCCAGGGGATTCTTTATTTAAGATTGCCCATCGCTTTAATACCACGGTAGAGGAATTAAGTAAGATTAATCGCATTAATAACTCCGATATGATCTATATTCATCAAAAAATTGAAATACCCAGAATAAAAGAGAAAGTGAATAAAGAAAAAACTATCTATTTCGAAGGACCACCAACTTTAAAAGTTGCTTTAACCTTTGATGATGGACCAGACCCATTATATACACCACAAGTCTTAGATGTTTTGGAAGAATATGATGTGCCTGCAACCTTCTTTTTATTAGGGGAAAGAGTGGACAAATATCCTAATATAACAGAGAGAATTATCAAGGAAGGTCATACAATCGGTAATCATTCGTGGAGCCATCCTGATTTAACTACTTTGAATGATAGAGAACTATCAGAAGAAGTATTTACTACTGAAGAGGTTATTGCAGAGACAGTTAATCAAGAAACAGCTCTCTTACGCCCTCCATATGGTTTTGTTTCTAAAGACCTTATAACTAATTTAAAAAGAATGGATTATAAAGTAGTCCATTGGTCTCTAGACTCATTAGATTGGCAAGCAGAGAGAAAAGAAGATGTCTTAAATAAGACTATTCCTTATCTTAATCAAGGAGCAATTATTCTTTTTCATTCAGCAGGAGGAGAAGGGCAAAATCTAATGCCTACAGTTAAAGCACTGCCACTTATTATTGAAAAATTAAAAGCTAATCGGATAGAATTAGTTACTGTTGATAACTTATTATCTATCCCTCCTTACCGCAGTTAAAATAGTCAAGCCTTGGCTTGACTGTTCTACATACAAATTAAAAAGAGAGACAGTAGCTACCTGCCTCTTTAAATCTATTGAGCTAATAGAATTCTATCATTCGTTAACTCATGCCCGCTTACTTTAGCAAACTTCTCTAATAAATCATCAATCGTCATATCCTTTCTTTCTTCATCCTCTACATCTAAGACTATACTTCCATTATCCATCATAATAGTTCTCGTCCCTAACTCTAAAGCATGGTCTAAATCATGAGTAACCATTACTGTAGTTAAATTATGATGTGAGACTATCTCTTTAGTAATTTTAACTATCTTCTGAGCAGTCTTAGGGTCTAGTGCAGCTGTATGCTCATCTAATAATAAGACACTCGGCTCCTGAATAGTTGCCATCACTAAAGTTAGAGCTTGCCGCTGACCACCTGATAAGAGACCAACTTTATCATCTAATCTATCTTCTAATCCTAAGTTTAAGATGCTGAGTTCTTCTCTAAAGATTTCCTTGCGCTCAGCAGTAACTCCTCTGCTTAAACTCAATTTACTATTTCTCTTTAAGGCTAAAACTAAATTTTCTGCAATTGTCATTGAGGCAGCAGTTCCCTGTAAAGGATCTTGGAAGACTCTACTAACTAAATGAGCTCTATCGTAATCGGGAATCCCTGTTAAATTTTGATCATCGATTAATATCTCACCATTAGTCAATTGGTAATTCCCTGCTATTACATTTAATAAGGTTGATTTCCCAGCTCCATTACTACCAATCACAGTAATAAACTCTCCTAAATTCATCTGTAAATCGACTTCTTTAAGAGCTATCTTTTCATTAATTGTATCTTTATTAAAGACCTTCTTTGCATTCCGTAATTTCAGCATTTTTCTTCACCCCCTGCTAACAAAGTGCCATCTAACTTACTTCTAATAGCAGGAGCACCTAAGGCTCCAATTACTAATAAAGCAGTGATCAATTTTAAATCATTTGGATTCAAGTTCATTCTTAAGGCTACTGTAATTACAGACCTATAGACTACTGAACCTAATAGGACACCTAGGGTAGCCCACTTTATCCGTTCACTACTGATTACTGTCTCCCCAATAATTACCGAGGCAAGACCTATAATAATCATTCCAATCCCCATCTTTACATCGGTAAATCCTTGGTATTGAGCTACAAGTGCACCTGATAAAGCTACCAATCCATTAGATAAAGCCAAACCTAAAATTACTGTATTATCAGTGTTCACTCCTAAGCTCCTAATCATTGCTTTATTATCTCCTGTAGCACGCAGAGACAATCCTAATTCCGTCTGTAAGACCCAATCAATAATAAATTTCGCTAATAAAGAAATAATTAAAAATGATAGCAAAATACTCATATCAGTTGATAAACCTAACGATTCAAACAGATTAAAGATGGTAGATTTTCCTAACAAAGGAATATTAGCCCGACCCATAATTCTTAAATTAATTGAATAGAGAGCTGTCATAGTTAATATTCCTGATAAGAGACCTGTAATCTTTAATTTAGTATTTAAAATCCCGGTAATAACCCCCGCCACCATACCCGAAAGAACTGCAGCTCCTGTTGCCATAAGCGGAGATATACCAGCTATAATCAAGCGGGCAGCTAATGCTGCCCCTAATGGAAAACTGCCATCAACTGTTAAGTCTGGAAAATCTAATACACGAAATGTTAAATAGACTCCTAAAGCCATAATTCCATAAACTAATCCTTGTGTTATTGGATCTAATACCATACCAATACTCATTCTATCCACCTCTACTTAATAACTTTTTTTGCCTCATCAAACAGTTTTTGTGGAACTTCAACATCCATCTCTTCAGCTGCTTCCTTATTAATTATTAAATCAGCATCTTTAATTCTTTGAATCGGTAAATCACCTGGATCAGCACCATTCAAAATTTCTATAGCCATTTCTCCTGTCTGCTGACCTAACTTATAATAATCAATTCCTAAAGTGGCTAATGCTCCTGCTTTTACTGAATTATTATCAGCTACAATTAATGGCAAATCATTCTTGTTAGTTACCTTAATCACAGATTCAATAGCTGAAACAATCGTATTATCAGTTGGCACATAAATTCCATCTACTCGCCCTGCTAAAGATTGAGCAGTCTGATAGACTTCACTACTAGAAGTAACTGGTGCCTCAACTACCTCTAATCCTAACTCTTCTCCATACTCTTGTGCTAAATCCTTTAAGAAGACTGAATTAGTCTCTCCAGAATTATATAACACTCCTATTTTTTCAATATCTCTCTCTAATTTATTAAATAGTTCTAACTGCTTTTTCACGGGAGTTAAATCACTAGTTCCAGTCAAATTGCCTCCTGGCTGCTCCATATCATCTACTAAACCAGCACTCTTAGGATCTGTAACTGCTGTAATTAAGATTGGTGTATCCTTGATAGTATTAGCCACTGCCTGGGAAGTTGGCGTTGCAATAGATAAGATTAAATCAAAATCCTTTTGCGAAAAGTTTTTAGCAATTGTCTGCGCTGTTGACATATCACCTTGAGCATTCTGATAATCATAATCTACATTTTCATAGCCCTTTTCAGCCAATAAATCTTTAAATCCTTCACGAGATGCATCTAACGCTGGATGTTCTACAATCTGGATTACTCCTACCTTAATCTCTTCTTTTTTATCTACTTTTTCTTCTTGACCATTCTGTTCTTGACCACCACTACATCCTACTACTGTAATCATCAGTAAGATCATTAAAATACTCATTACTCGACTTCTCATTTATAATCCCCCTTCAAAAAATATAATTTAAATACATAAAACCACCCCTAGTAGGAGTGGTTGAAGTCATCTACAGATAAGACCAATAATTTATCCCTTAATATTCTACCACTACTACCATTCTACATATAAAAAAATCTAATTAACTTACTATAATATACTACCCCACTGCTTGAAATTATAACTAATTTATAGAACTTTGTCAAAAGAAGTCTTAACTATTTTCAAAGCCTGCTAAAATCTCTTTAACATACTCTTGAGCACCAAATAAAGAGTGGTCTCTATAATTACCACACTCTTTAGGTGTAGTGGCTGGAATATCTTCAACTGCCAATATTTCTTCTAAGGAAGCAAGTAAGGCTTCTTCTATTTCTTCAACCTCTATTTGACCAATCTTACTCAGATAAAATCCTGTCCTACAGCCCATAGGAGAAATATCAATCACAGCATCTATCTTCTCCCTCATAAAACCAGCTAATAGATGTTCAATAGTATGCAAAGCTGCTGTAGGAAGAGCTCCTTGATTAGGCTGCATAAATCTTAAATCATATTTTTTTATAATATCACCACTAGGTGTTGTCAGATTCCCTGCTTCTCTAACATAAGGGGCATCCACTTCTCTATGGTCTAATTTAAAACTTTCCACTTCAACTTCTTCCTCCATATTACCACTCCTTAATTAGCAGTATTCTGTGAAATATAATTAAAAATCTCAATAGCAACCTTCAATTTATCTGCTTTTTTTATCTCTTTTTGCTCCTGCTCACTGATGATAATTACTTGGTTATCATCACTGGCAAAGCCAACATCAGAAGCTGAAACATCATTAGCCACAATAAAATCTAAATTTTTCTTTTTTAACTTTTGTTGAGCATTAGCTAATAAATCTTCAGTCTCAGCCGCAAAACCGATTAAAATTTGCTCACTATTACAGAGTTGACCTAGTTGATATAGAATATCTTTTGTTCTCTCTAAGTCTAATCTCAATTCGCCGCTGCTCTTTTTCATTTTCTTATTTCTTACCTTTTGAGGTCTATAATCTGCTACAGCAGCAGCCATAATAATTATATCCTGTTTTTCCTGTAAGCATATTACTTCTTGATACATCTCTTGAGCAGTCTCTACATTAATCAAGTCTACTCCATTGGGCTTAGCTAAATTAGTTGGAGCTGAAACTAATTTAACATCTGCTCCTCTAGCTTGGGCTACTCTAGCCAAATTATAACCCATCTTACCTGTTGAATGATTTCCTATATAGCGTACAGGATCTATTCTTTCTTGCGTTCCACCAGCAGTAACCAAAACCTTTTTCCCTGCCAATTGAAGAGTGCTCAATAGTTCTACTACAGCCTGTTTAACAATTTCTTGGGGCTCAGGCAGCCTTCCTTTGCCCACTGTTCCACAAGCTAAATATCCTGCATCTGCTGCAATAAATTTATACTCCTGTTCTTTTAAATAAGAGATATTATCTTGCACAATTGGGTTTTGATACATCTTATTATTCATAGCAGGAGCAATTAAGACTGGAGCTGTAGTTGCCATTACAGTAGTAGAGAGCATATCATCAGCAATGCCATTAGCCAATTTACCTATCATATTAGCCGTTGCTGGAGCCAGCAATACCAGATCAGCTTTTTGGGCCAATGAAATATGCTCTACATCCCAACTTTGCGGTGTTCCAAACATATCATGATAGACAGGATTATGACTAATCGAGCGAAAGGTTAAAGGTTTAACAAACTCAATAGCTGATTCAGTCATAATCACTTCTACATTAGCACCTAACTTTGTTAAACTACTGACTATCTCTACTGCTTTATAAGCAGCAATACCTCCTGTCACACCTACAATAATATTCTTATCTTCTAGCATATCTTATTTCTCCTTAGGTTTAATTTTCCCTGCTACAATCTCTTCATAAGCTTTAGAGACTGGTGTAACGCCATTATACTCTTCTTCATCTAATAACTCATTCTTCTCTTGATGAATCTCTCTTGCTCTTTTTGCAGCAATTACAGCAGCAACAAAAGTAGAACCTCCACACTTTTCAATCACTTCATCTTTTTGAATTCCAGCTAACATACTAATTCCCCCTTTATTTTATTCTACATCTTTCAGCAATAATAATTGATTTTAATTTATTAATTGCATCCTCAATCTTATCGTTAACTACTGCATAATCATAACTTTCTACTTTATCCATTTCCTTTTTAGCATTCTTCATTCTCGTCTTAATTGCCTCTTCAGTCTCTGTGCCGCGGTGATGAATTCTTGATTTCAATTCTTCCAATGAAGGCGGCAATAAGAATATAAAAACACCATCCTTATATTTCTCTTTAATCTGATGAGCTCCTTGCGGGTCAATCTCTAAAATCACATCTTCTCCTTGTTCCAGATTCTCTTCTACATATTTTTTAGGAGTACCATAATAATTATTATGGACTTTAGCCCATTCTAAAAATTCATCTTCTGCCACTAAAGATTCAAATTTATCCTCCGACATAAAATAATAATCATTTCCATCTTCCTCATCTGGGCGAGCTTCTCTTGTAGTAGCAGAAATGGAATAATGTATATCATCATAATCATCCATTAAGGCTGATAATATAGTTCCTTTTCCCACGCCCGAAGGACCTGATAAAATTATTAAATTCCCCCTCTTATCTTGATGCTTAGTCATACTATCAGTCCTCCTCAGATTCTTATTCATCATCTAATCGCTGTGAAACAGTTTCTGGCTGTACAGCAGATAAGATAACATGGTCACTGTCAGTAATTACTACAGCCCTTGTACGGCGTCCATAAGTAGCATCAATTAACATACCCCTATCTCTAGCATCTTGAATAACCCTCTTAATTGGTGCTGATTCAGGACTTACAATAGCTATAATCCTATTCGCTGCTACAATATTACCAAAGCCAATATTAATTAATTTGATTCCCATAATTCTCCTCCTCTAAATACTAATTACTCTTTTTCTTTACTTTTAACTCTCCACTAATTACTCATTACTGCTTTTACTAGTTACTGATCACTCTTTTTGCTTTATTCTTTATTCTTTATTCTTTATTCTTTATTCTTTATTCTTTATTCTTT
>JAWOFC010000167.1:0-5772 GCA_046482455.1 Halanaerobacter sp.
AGGGGCTTTAGTAGATCAGGTTAGAGAAGTAGGGGCTAAGATAAAATTAATTAGTGATGGTGATGTAGCAGGTGCCTTAGCTACTGGCTTGGATGATACCGGAGTCGATTTAATGATGGGTATTGGCGGTGCTCCTGAAGGTGTTTTAGCTGCAGCTGGCTTAAAATGTTTAGGTGGAGAAGTACAAGCCCGTTTAATGCCGCAAAATGAAGAAGAAGTGAAACGTGCCCAACAGATGGGGATTGAAGATGTAGATGCGCCCTTGAGAATGGAGGATTTAGCAGCTGGAAATAATATTATATTTTCTGCTACAGGAGTTACAAATGGCGAGATGTTAAAAGGTGTTAGATTTGGTAAAAGAGAGGCTAAGACAGACTCTTTAGTTATGCGTTCTAAGACAGGAACCCTAAGATTTGTTAAAGCTGTGCATAAATTAGATCAAAAGTCGCTGCCTAAAGTAGAAAAATAGTCTAAAAGAGTTGATATAACTGCTCTATTTATAATATAATAATTAGGAGCTATGAAACAGCTTATAAATTAATCACTAATATTACTCAAAATTATTTAAAGTTGTTTTATTGCTCTCAAGGTTAAGAGAAGTGTAGAGGATAGAAATATCCTCAGCACGATTTATCTACGTTATTTGGTTAAAGGTTAACGCCGACAAGGTTATCACACCCTCGAATGGATCCCATCAGTTCGTTGCCCTGTGGCACTAATGAAGAAACCTCGTCTAAGTCCTTATGGATATGACAGGCTAACACCGAAGGTGCATAAGCCCCATTTGACATTGCCGAGAAGGGGAGTTCCCTGCAAAGGAGGTAGCCAGAGATGGCAACTAATAATTATGCTTTTGTATTAGATAAAGAAGGTAAAATGTTAGACCCTACTGAGAGTAAAAAGGCGTGGTATCTAATTCGCAAAGGTAAAGCTAGGTTAGTAGAAGAGTATCCATTTATCATTCAGCTAAACAGAAAAATATCTAAAGATCAGATTAACAAAGATAAGATAGTGTTAGGTATAGATGATGGGGCAAATAAAGTAGGTTTTGCCTTAGTCCAAGAATGTAAGACTAAAAACAAAGTCTTATTTAAAGCTACCTTAGAACAAAGAGAAGATGTATCTAAAAAAATGGAAGAACGCAAAGGTTATCGCAGATATAGAAGGTCGCATAAAAGGTATAGACCTCAGCGTTTTAATAATCGTAGTGCTAGTAAAAGAGAAGGTAGGATTCCACCAAGCATTAAGCAGAAAAAAGAGGCAATTTTAAGGGTGGTTAAAAGGCTAAATAAGTATATTCGGATTGATAAAATAATTTTAGAAGATGTAGCCCTAGATATTCGGAAATTAACAGAAGGTAGAGAATTATATAATTGGGAATATCAAAGGTCTAATAGATTAGATGAAAACCTTCGCAAAGCCACTCTAAAAAGAGATAACTATACTTGTCAGTTATGTGGTGCAGAAGATACTATCTTACACGCTCATCATATTATACCTAGACGAGATGGGGGAGGAGATAGTATCCATAATTTAATTACTTTATGTGCAGCTTGTCATACAGAAAAAGTGAATAATGATGAATATCAGTATAAAGACCAATTCTTAGCTATTATTAATGCTAAGAAGATAGATTTAAAACCTGCTATGCATGTCATGCAGGGGAAGAGTTGGCTAAGAGATAGCCTCTCTAATATAGCTGAATTAGAGATTACTACAGGTGGTGATACTGCTAATAAAAGAAAAGATTATGAGATAAATAAATCCCATAGCAACGATAGTATCTGTATTACCGAATTATTGCCTGTTGATAATCTAGATATTAAAGAGCATTTTATTAAGCCACTTCGTAAAAAGAAGAAGAATAAAATAACTTCAATTAAAGGATTTAAACACAGGGATATAGTTTGTTATACCAAAAGAAATGGAGAAAATTATGTAGGGTATATTACTTCGCTTAGAATTAAGAACAATAAATATAGTTCTAAAGTGTGCAATTTTACTACCCTAGATGGAAGTAAGATATTTAGAGGCTATGGTTTAACTAATTTAGCACTTATTAATAGACCTAAAGGGTTAATGATTATATAAAATACTATAGAAAGGCAGGTGTAAACTTGGTTATAAGATCTAATCTTATATAGGCATCTTTGATTAGTTTTTTATAACCAGGCTAGGACAGTGCTAAATTTATGGTTGATCTTTTTAGTTTCAGCACTAGCGATTATTATCTCTGGAACTAAGTTATCAGAGTATGGAGATATAATTGCTGTCAAGACAGGAGTTGGTGAAGCATTAGTGGGCGGTATTTTAATTGCTGCAGCAACTTCACTGCCGGAATTGATTACTAGTTCGAGTTCAGCTTTATTTGGTGCTCCTAATATTGCTATTGGAAATTTATTTGGGAGTAATACCTTTAATCTGATGATTTTAGCAGTTGCGGATCTCTTTCATGGTTCAGGACCTTTTCTATTAAAGGTTCATACCCGCCATATCTTATCTTCGCTATTAGGAATCTTATTATCTGCTTTGGCTCTGTTTTTCATGTTAGCTGACCATTTGACTACTTTTCAATTTAGTGTTTATAATGTTGGATTAGGTGCTATAATTATATTAATTACTTATATTGTAGGAGCTAGATTAACCTATTATTATGAAACGAAAAGAGATATTGAAGAACAAGAAGAAGAGGTGCTTGATTTAGGAGTTTCACTGCAGAAGGCGAGTATTGGCTTTGGAATCTCTGCTTTAGTAATTGTTTTCGCTGGAGTAGCCTTATCCTATTCTGGTGATAAGATTGCTGCCCAGACTGCTCTAAATCAGACCTTTATGGGTACGATTCTAGTTGCCGCAGCTACTTCTTTGCCTGAAGTAGTAGCTGCTATTAGCGCCATTAGAATTAATGCTTATGATATGGCAGTGGGGAATGTATTTGGCAGTAATATCTTTAATATGACTGTTATTTTTGCAGCTGATGTGGCTTATGCAGAAGGGCCAATTTTAAATGCAGTCTCTTTGGTTCATGGTTTGACGGCTTTATTAGGTCTAGTCTTAGCTAGTATTGCAACTATAGGCTTATTCTATCGTTCTGAAAAGACTTTTTTAAATATAGGTTGGGATTCGATCTCTAATATTGTGATTTATTTGTTCGGTGCTTATTTACTCTTTCAATTAGGAATTAATTTTTAAGTGACTTTTAAGGAGGCAATTTGATGAATATTGCAGAATTAGAAAAGAAGACGATTACTGAGTTACATGATTTGGCTAAAGACTTTGAAATTAGTGGTTATAGTAGACTGAAGAAAAAAGAGTTGATTTTTGAACTCTTGAAGGCGGAAACGGAACAAGGAGGATTAATCTTTGGTGAAGGTGTCTTAGAGATCTTACCCGATGGTTACGGCTTTTTACGTCCTTCCAAATATGTGCCGAGTGCAGATGATATCTATATTTCTGCTTCTCAAATTAAGCGCTTTGACCTGCGTAATGGTGATGTTGTTTCAGGACAGGTACGCCAGCCTAAAGAGAATGAACAGTATTTTGCTCTCTTAAGGATTGAGGCTGTGAACTATCAAGACCCAGAGTTGGCCCAAGAGAGACCTCATTTTGAAGATTTAACTCCTCTCTATCCGAAAGAAAAGATTGTTTTAGAACATGATTCTGATGAGATTTCTAGTCGGTTAATAGATATAGTAGCTCCGATAGGAAAAGGACAGAGAGGTTTAATTGTAGCCCCTCCTAAGGCGGGGAAGACAGTATTATTAAAAAAGATTGCTAATAGCATTAGTGCTAATTTTACTGAAGCTAAGCTAATGATTCTATTAATAGATGAACGACCTGAAGAAGTAACAGATATGCAGCGCTCTGTAGATGCAGAAGTAATTAGTTCCACTTTTGATGAACCGCCGCAGAATCATATCAATGTTTCAGAGTTGGTATTAGAGAAAGCAAAAAGGCTAGTAGAACAGAAACAGGATGTAATTATTCTCTTAGATAGTATTACTCGTCTGGCGCGGGCTTATAATGTTAACATTCCTTCTAGTGGTCGAACTCTGTCAGGAGGTTTAGACCCTACGGCTTTGCATAAACCAAAAAGTTTTTTTGGAGCAGCGCGTAATATAGAGGAAGGCGGTAGCCTAACTATTTTAGCTACTTCCTTAGTTCAGACAGGAAGTAGAATGGATGATGTAATCTATGAAGAGTTTAAAGGAACAGGAAATATGGAGCTGCACTTAAGTAGAAAGTTAGCTCAAAAGAGGTTATTCCCTGCTATTGATGTCAATCTATCAGGCACGAGAAAAGAAGAGCTGTTATTATCCGAAGAAGAAATAGATACAATGTGGCAGTTAAGAAAGGATATGAGCGACTCTTCAGCAGTCAAGATAATTGATTCCTTTATTAAGCAGTTAAATGCGACTGCTAGTAATGAAGAACTATTACTATCACTCCAAAAATATTTAAATAAATAAGGGAGTTGCAAATTTAGATTAATTATGTTATACTTGACAAGAAAAGTTGAATCCTAAAAATATAAGACTAAAAAAGTAAAAAGAAATAAAAAAGAGGTGATTTAAATGAAAGAAGACATTCATCCTGATTATGAAGAAGCTACAATCAGTTGTGCTTGCGGTGCTGAGTATGAAACTAAGACTACTGAAGGTGATCTGAGAGTTGAAGTCTGTTCTAGTTGCCATCCTTTCTATACTGGAGCTAATCAGAATAAAGGATCGCGCGGCGGTAGAATTGAACAGTTTAAGGAAAAATATGGGCTTGAATAATTAGAGTAGCAGGGCATTTGCTCTGCTATTTTTATATCTTTTTTGTAAGGGGGGAGAGCTATGTCACAAAAGCAGTACGGCGGTCAAGCAGTAATTGAAGGAGTTATGATGCGTGGTCAAGATAATATCTCTATAGCAGTGAGAAAAGAAGATGGAGAAATAACGACTAAGCAGATGTTATTTGATTCTTGGGCCAAAAAGTTTAAAATCTTAGAGGCTCCCTTTATTAGAGGTGTTGTCTCCTTATTTCAATCATTGATTTTAGGAATGAGAGCCTTAACTTTTTCTGCTAATCAATTTGCTGATGAAGAAGAGGAGCTGACTTGGTGGGAGTTGATAACAAGTATTGGAACTGCTCTTGCCTTATCTATTCTGCTCTTTGTAGTGATTCCTGCTTCTGTAATCGAATTGATTAAAGTTTATATAGATTCTAATCTAGTCTTGAACTTAGTTGAAGGCGTTATGAAAGTAAGTATGTTAATACTCTATATATTATCTATTTCTCGGATGAATGATATTAAGCGTGTCTTTCAATATCATGGAGCTGAGCATAAAGTGATTCATAATCATGAATCTGATTTAGAGCTGAGTGTAGAGAATGCTAAAGAGTTCTCTACTTATCATCCTCGCTGTGGAACGAACTTTTTATTGATTGTAATGGTTGTTAGTATCTTATTATTCTCCTTTTTTGGACGGCCTGATCTAATTAGTCGTATCTTAATTCATATTGCTCTATTACCGATTGTAGCAGGAGTCTCTTATGAATTAATCAAAAAAGCAGGTCAAAAGGATGCTCTACAACTATTCAAATGGGCTGCAGTGCCGGGGATGTATTTGCAGCGTTTGACTACTGCTGAGCCTGATGCAGAGCAGTTAGAAGTTGCAATTAAGTCTTTGGAAGCAGTGATGGAAGAGGAGAAAAGCAATAAAGCAGTGATGAGTAATGAGTAAAGAGTAACAAGTAAAGAGGAATAAGTAAAGAGAACAAGTCAAAAAC
>JAWOFC010000189.1:0-7418 GCA_046482455.1 Halanaerobacter sp.
GAAGAAGTTAAAGATTTAGGTTCTGAAGCTGTAGCAATCAAGGCAGATGTGACAGATGCTGATGAGGTAAAAGAGTTAGTTAAAGAGACAAGAAATGAATTTGAAAGAATTGATATCTTAGTTAATAATGCTGGTATTACAAGAGACAAATTATTGATTAGAATGAAAGAAGAGGACTGGGATTCTGTGCTAGATGTTAATTTAAAAGGTGCTTTTAATGTTACTAAAGCAGTTAGTAGAGTAATGATGAAACAGCGGGCAGGAAAGATAGTTAATATTGCCTCGGTAGTAGGATTAATGGGTAATCCTGGGCAGGCTAATTATTCTGCTTCTAAGGCAGGGTTGATTGGTTTAACTAAGACAGTAGCTCGCGAGATGGCAAGTAGAAATATTACTGTTAATGCTGTAGCACCTGGATTTATTGAGACAGCAATGACTGATGAATTATCAGATAAAGTGATTGAAGAGATGACAGGAAATATTCCACTAGAAGATCTAGGTCAGCCAGAAGATGTTGCTAATGCAGTCTTGTTTTTAGCTAGTGATGCTGCTAAGTATATTACTGGTGAAGTAATTCGAGTTGACGGCGGCATGGCAATGTAGTAAAAGCTAAAAGCAGTGATGAGTCATTAGTAAAGAGGAAAAGCAGTAATTAGTAAAGAGTGATGAGTAAAGAGTGATGAGTAAAAAGAGAAAAGAGAAAAGAGAAAAGAGAAAAGAGTAAAAATATTAAAATCATATAAAAAGATAGTAAAAAATTGATATTGTTAAGTCTAAATTATAAAATAATAAAGCATTGAGATGTTTAATGATACTTAGTAGCAGTGAAAAATGCTTATTATTCTGGAATTTGTCCTTATGGTTTTAACTAATTACTAATTACTGATTATTATTTATTATACTTTAATTATTTTTTTTAAGGAGGTGAATCATATGGATGTAGCAGAGAAGGTGCAAGAGATTATCGCTGAGGAATTAGCTCTTGATGTTGAAGAGGTAACTTCAGATGCAACTTTTGATGACTTAGGAGCTGATTCATTAGATATTGTAGAGGTGGTAATGGCTTTTGAAGATGAGTTTGATGTAGCCATTCCTGATGAAGATGCAGAAGAGATTGGAACTGTTCAAGATGCTGTAGATTATATCGAAGAGATTATATAATCTAAAATTAAAACCCCACTGGGTGCTCCCAGTGGGATTTATCCACTTTAATTAGGGGGAATAGATTTGAAATTACCTAAACTACGTATTGGTGATTTAGTAGCTGAAATACCAATTATCCAAGGCGGTATGGCTTATAGAGTATCTACTGCTCCATTAGCGGCAGCAGTAGCAGATGAAGGAGGAATTGGATTAATAGCTGGCTCTGGGATGAGTGTTGAAGAGATAAAAAAAGAGATAAGAAAAGCAAGGGAGTTATCTTCTGGAATAATAGGAGTAAATATTATGGTAGCAGTCAGAGAGTTTAAAGAATTAGTCCAGGCCTCTATTGATGAAGGAATAGATGTAATTGTAGCTGGAGCCGGTTTTTCGCGTGACTTATTATCCATGAGACAAGAAAATGATGTAGAGGTTGTGCCTATTGTTTCCTCAGTTAAATTAGCTAGAATTTCTGAAAGGTTGGGTGCTTCTGCTGTTGTGGTAGAAGGTAAAGAAGCAGGAGGCCATTTAGGAACTGATAAACCTATTCGACCATTAGTGGAAAAAGTTATTGATGCAGTAGATATTCCTGTAATTGCTGCAGGAGGAATTATTAATGGTCAAGATATAGCTAGATATTTAGAACTTGGTGCCGCAGGAGTCCAAATGGGTTCTCGATTTGTAGCTAGTGAAGAATGTGAAGTTGAAGATGAGTTTAAGGAATTATATATATCTGCTGATAAGGGAGAAGATATTTTAATTGAGAGTCCTGTTGGTCTGCCGGGGCGGGCTCTATCAAATGAGTTTACTGATCGTTTAGAAGAGGATGTAGTTGAAACTGGAGATGAATGTGAATATTTATGTTTGAAGAAATGTTCCAAGGATTTCTGTATTATGAAAGCTTTAAGGCAGGCGCATGATGGTAATATGGAAAAAGGTCTAGTCTTTGCTGGTGAGAATGCACCCTTGATTGATAATATATTACCAGTTAAAGAGATAATTAAAGATTTAGTCCAAGATGCTCAAGAATTTTTAGGGAGGGAAGATGAAGATGAATAAACGTGTTGTAGTAACGGGAATGGGAGTTATTTCTCCTGTTGGAAATAGCTTAGATGAATTTTGGTCTTCCTTGATTAATGGGGAGACTGGAATTGATGAAATCTCTTATTTTGATGCTGCAGAGATTAGAACTCAAATAGCTGCTGAAGTAGATGATTTTTCTCCAGCAGACTTTGGTTTAGATCGCAAAGAAGCACGAAGAATGGATAAATATGCTCAATTTGCAGTAGCAGCTTCAAATCTTGCAGTCAAAGATTCAGGTTTAGAGATTGATGAAGAGATTGCAGAACGAGTAGGAGTTCTAGTTGGTTCTGGAATTGGAGGTATTGAGACTTTTGAAGAGCAGCATGAGCGTCTTTTAGAGAGAGGACCAAGTCGTGTTAGTCCATTTTTAATCCCAATGATGATTTCAAATATGGCAGCAGGTCAGGTCTCTATTTATACTGGAGCTAAAGGACCATGTACTTCTCTAGTAACTGCTTGTGCTACAGGAACACACTCCATTGGAGAAGCTTTTGAAACTATTAGGCGTGGTGATGCTGATGCTATGATTGCTGGGGGAACTGAAGCTGCAATTACTCCTACTGCCTGTGCTGGTTTTGCTTCTATGAAAGCAATGAGTACTAGAAATGATGAACCTACTAAAGCAAGTCGTCCCTTTGATAAAGAAAGAGATGGTTTTGTGATGGGCGAAGGAGCAGGGGTGCTTGTCTTAGAGACTTTAGAGAGTGCTCAAGAGCGCGGAGCAGATATTTATGCTGAATTAGTTGGTTATGGTGCCTCTAGTGATGCTCATCATATTACAGCGCCTGCACCAGGGGGAGAGGGAGCAGCTAGAGCAATGGATATGGCAATTGATAAAGCTCAAATCAGTCCTGAAGATGTTGATTATGTGAATGCGCATGGGACTTCTACTCCTGCTAATGATAAATTAGAGACTGCAGCCATTAAAAAGACTTTTGGTGACTATGCTGAAAAACTACCAATTAGTTCTACAAAGTCAATGACTGGCCATCTTTTAGGTGGAGCAGGTGGAATTGAGGCAATTGCTTCTATACTAGCAGTTAGGAATAATATAATTCCACCAACCATTAATTATGAGAATGAAGATCCAGAATGTAATTTAGATTATGTTCCTAATCAAGCCCGGGAGACTGAAGTTGGAGCAGTATTATCTAATTCATTAGGGTTTGGAGGCCATAATGCAACATTATTATTTAAAGAATATATTGAATAAAGTTGGGGATAGATAATATGACTAAGCAGAATTTATTAGAATTACAGGAAAAAATAGAGATTGAGTTTGATGATTTAGAATTATTAACTCGAGCTTTGACTCATAAGTCCTATGCTAATGAAAGAAGAGAGCAGAGTTTAAAGGATAATGAACGTTTGGAATTTCTAGGCGATGCAGTTCTAGATTTAATTGTGAATCAATATCTATTTGTCCAATACCCCAATTATCCTGAAGGTGAATTGGCCCAAATTAGATCAGTTGTAGTCAGCGCTCTTACTTTAGCTGAGAAGAGCCGCGAGATTGATTTAGGGAAGTATCTTCTCCTAGGTAAAGGAGAAGAGGCAACAGGTGGTCGAGGGAGAAATTCAATTTTAGCTGATGCCTTTGAAGCATTAATTGGTAGTATTTATTTGGACCAAGGTTTAAAAGTAGCTGAAAGTTTTGTTTTAGATTTATTGATTCCTAATATTAACATGGTAGAACAGGGCAATCATATTCAAGATTATAAGACTCTGTTACAAGAATTATTACAGAAAAATTCTGACCATCGTCCTCAGTATGAAGTTGTTAAAGAGGAAGGTCCTGATCATAATAAATTATTTACTGTACAAGTAAAGTTTAAAGGTGAGGTTTTAGGAGTAGGAACTGGTTCAAGTAAGAAGAGAGCCCAACAGAGTTCAGCTAAAGAGGCAATTGAGAAATTAGATAGGTAGCTCGTATTCAACGAGCTGCTTTTGTATTAAAATTGGAGTAAAATTTAAGCTTAAGTTTAGGCAATCTCTTTATGAGGGAGAGATTACTTAGACTTAAGCTTATTTTTTACCTATAGGTTCAATTACTACTTAGTCACTTATGAATATAAATAAACCTTTGACAAAAATAAAAAAAGATTATACAATATAACCGTAGCCCCTAGGGTGGGGGTGTAAGAAGATAAGTAATAAAGGAGTGGTGATATGGAGAAACTATTAGAAAAATTTGATTTTACAGAATTAATTGGAAAATCAGCTTGGGTTTTATTAGTGCTATTCTTATTAATTGGTTGGAAATTTCCTATAATCGGTACAGTAGCAGTTTTTTGTATGGTTTCACCGGTAGTAGTAGCTAGTTGGAAAGAAGGACGGGTTTGGTGTGGTAACCACTGTCCTCGCGGTCAGTTTAATGATAATTTATTAAGTAAGATTAGCCGTAGTGCAGAAATCCCTGGTTTTTTTAAGAGTAAATATTTTAGAATTGCTTTCTTTATCTTTTTAATTTATAATTTTAGTATTGGAATTATCAATGCTAATGGTGATTGGGCTGCAATTGGGTTAGTCTTTTATAAAATAATATTTATAACTACAATTCTTACAATTACTTTGGGAGTTATATTTCATGAACGAACTTGGTGTATGTTCTGTCCTATGGGCTCCTTATCAGCTTTAGTAATTAAAATAAAGAGAAAATTTGTTGCTAATCCAGTGCAAATAAAAGTTGACCAAGAGAAATGTATTGACTGTGGTCTTTGTGCAGAGGCTTGTCCAATTGATTTAGAACCACATAGTTTCTCAGAAGATGGAGATTGTGATTTAGACTGTTTGCGCTGTGAAAAATGCATTGAAACTTGTCCAGTGAATGCACTTGATAAAGTTTCCAAAAATTAATTCTATAAAGTCCGTAATTTTTACCTTCCATTAGCTCATAATAAAGATGAGAATGGGAGGTTTTTTTATGCGTAAAAGAGTGAGAATTCATTATAATAATAGTCAGAACTTTACTAATCCGGTCTTATGGGTTTGGACGCAAGGTACAGGAAGTTTAGAGAGGGAGTTTTTTCCAAGTGGAGAAGATGATTATGGTTATTATTATGATGTTATTTTAAATCGGAGTAGTTTTAATTTTAAGTTTAAAGATAAAAAGGGGAAACATACAATTTGGGAATCAGAGAGCAGTAATAGATTTTATAGTGCAGATTTAGGCGGGGAGATTTGGTGTAAGACAGATTGGCATAATATTTATACCGTTAAACCAGCTCCAGTAGAGGGCGATATTAATGATATTTATAGCTCGATTAAAGATATAATTCCCACAGATGATTTTTATCTGCCCACGACTGATGTAACAGACTTTAATACTAAATCACTCTTAGGGGCACATATGTTAGAGGATGGAACAATTAGTTTTGCTCTCTTTCATCCGCGAGCAGGCAGGGTCTACTTAGGGTCTAATATCAATGGGTTTAAAACACCTGGTTACTGTGAAGCCTGTAATGTGGAAGAGGAGAAATTTATTGAGTTGAATTTATATCGAGGTTATAATGATCAAGCTAATATCTGGTGGACAAGAGTTGATCCCAATCAATTTGGGAGTGCGGTTGAAGAGATAGAGTATAAATTTTATGTACAGGGAGGGACTGGAGGCATAGAAAGATGGGTCTATGATCCTTATACTAGAGTCTATAGTAAGGATCAGCGCAGATTAAACTGTCAAGTAGTAGATCCAACAACTTTTGAGTGGGAGGATGAAGCATGGGAAACACCTGATATGAGCGATCTTATTATCTATGAGTTGAATGTTTATGGATTTACAGATGGTGATTCAGATATTCCTCTTAAGGAGCAGAGTACTTTTGAAGGTGTTATTAGCCGTATTAAGAATGGATATTTTGAAGATTTAGGAGTCAATACTTTGGCCTTAATGCCTACCTCAGAGTCTTGGAGTTCTTTTGGTTTAGGCTATGATCCGTGCAGCTTTATGTCTGTTGAGCAGGATTTTGGTCGTCCAGATGATTTTAGACAATTAGTAGATACTGCTCATAGGCATGACTTAGCTGTAATTATTGATCAGGTATTCAATCATACTTCTAATCAATTTAATCCTCTCTGGGAGTTAATTGATGATAATAGCGGGGGCGGGGGATTTTATTTCTCTGGTTCTACGCAGTGGGGTAATCGTTTAGCTACCGGAAAAGATGAAGTTGATAATATGTTAATTGATTCCTGTAAATTATTTATTGAGGAGTATCATGTGGATGGATTTAGATTTGATGCTACACATAGTTATTATATGGACCATAAACTACTCTATGAACTGCATCAAGAGATTAAACAAGGAATTAAAGAAGATGCAATTATGATTGCTGAGAACTTACCTAATGAGAGTGATCTGAACTTTGCAGGAGTTGATGGCTATGCACAGTGGTGCGATCTCTTCCATGATAAGATGAAAGCTTTGCTGCGGGAAGGTACTTTTCGTGATTGGTGTAGTGATAGCCCTGATAAATTAGGTGATATATTCTATTTCTGTCGTAATCAGTTTGCTGCTCATACTAATAATGTACTTAATTATAGTGAAAGTCATGATGAGACTAGTGTCAAATATGAAGTAGAGACAAACCAGATTAATGATTGTGAGATTAAGGATAAGAAGGCACGTTTAGCTATGATAGCTACTATGACTGCTTTAGGACAGCCTATGATCTATATGGGTCAAGAGTTTGGGATTAATCGTGATGCTAATGATATCAATGTAGAAAAGATCACGCCTGATCCTAACTGCTCTAACTCAGATAGTTTCTATAATCCTTTTTATAAATGGTCGCAGGGGTTGATTAATCTGCGTAAGAAATATAAGGCACTGCGCATTGCAGGTTATAATCCAATTGAAACTGAAAAGTTTCGCTGGCTCCTTGGCCCGTGGTTGAAAGAGGGGCAAGGGCAGGATAAAAAGGTAATTGGCTGGCAGACAAAGGATAAAGTAGAAGAGAATGAACTCTTTATCCTCTTAAATTTTGCTAGTCAAGAGATTGGAGTAACTTTAGAGTTTAGAGAAGAAGAATCAACTTGGGTACAGATAGCTGACTTAGAAAGAGTAAGTGATGTAAAAGATAATGAATTGGAAGCAGAGAATAATTTATTGGAAGTCAAGAATAAAAAAGCAGACTTTGAGTTGCCTGCTTATAGTGGTTTTGTCTATAAAAAACAGTAGTAGCACTCCTATTTTA
>JAWOFC010000240.1:0-8298 GCA_046482455.1 Halanaerobacter sp.
CTTTTCATCTTTTTTCTTTAGCTGACCGCCGACAGCTGAGCGCTGATAGCTAATTACATTTTTTCCTGCAAGTCACTAATCTTATCCCTGATTTCTGCTGCCTTCTCGAATTGCAGATTGTCCGCTGCTTCCTTCATCTCAATCTCTAACTCCTTAATCCTATCCTCTACTTCTTCTGGACTTAGTACAGCCTCTTCTTCCTCGTCAATGCTGTACTCCCCAGAAGACTCTGCTACCATATCAACCGGGCGCAGTACATCCCTCACTTCTTTAGAGATGGTCTCAGGAGTAATATCATGCTCTTGATTAAATTCAACCTGCACTGTGCGGCGCCGCTCTGTCTCATCAATAGCTTCCTGCATTGAATCTGTCATCTTATCAGCATACATCACAACTCGTCCATTTACATTACGAGCAGCCCGTCCAATCGTTTGAATCAAAGAACGAGTAGAACGTAAAAAGCCTTCCTTATCGGCATCCAAGATAGCCACCAAAGAGACCTCTGGGATATCTAAACCCTCCCGCAGTAAGTTAATCCCGACTAAGACATCAAACTTACCTAGACGCAGGTCACGAATTATCTCTAGACGCTCAATGGTATCTATATCAGAGTGTAAATACCTGACCTTAACTCCTGCTTGGGCCAAATAATCTGTCAGATCCTCAGCCATATTCTTAGTTAAAGTAGTGACTAAGACTCGTTCCTCACGCTCTATGACAGTCTCAATCTCTGCTAGGAGATCATCAATCTGATTCTTAATCGGCTTCACATCAATCTGAGGGTCGACTAAGCCCGTCGGTCTAACTATCTGTTCGACTATCTGCGCACTCTCTTCTTGCTCATAATCGGCTGGAGTAGCAGAGACATAGACAACCTGATTAATTAACCTATCAAATTCATCATACTGCAGGGGACGGTTATCCTTAGCCGACGGCAGTCTAAAACCGTGCTGGACTAGCTTCTCTTTTCTGGAACGATCTCCAGCATACATCCCACCAATCTGGGGCACTGTCTTATGTGATTCATCGATCATAATTAGAAAGTCATCAGGAAAGTAATCGATTAAGGTCTGCGGTCTCGAACCCGCAGGCCGACCCTGTAAATGGCGCGAATAGTTCTCAATCCCTTTACAAGTACCCAACTCTTCTAACATCTCCATATCATATCTCGTTCTCTCCTCTAGACGCTGCGCTTCAACTAATTTATCCTGCTCCCTAAGTTCTTTAAGCCGCTCTTCTAATTCGGCCTTAATTTCATCTAAAGCACGGTCGATCTTATCTTGGGGCGTTACAAAGTGGCTTGCTGGATAGATAGTTAACTCTTCTAACTCACCTAAGACCTCTCCTGTGACCGTATCGACCTCTCTAATCCGATCTATCTCATCACCAAATAGCTCAACTCGATAAGCCCGCTCTTCATAAGCAGGGATGATCTCTAAAGTATCACCGCGCACTCTAAAGGTTCCCCGTGTAAAGTCAATATCATTTCTAGCATACTGAATATTAATTAACTCCCGAATAATCTCTTGGCGTTCTTTAATCATCCCTACTTCTAACCCACAGGTCAGATCAAGATAATCAGAGGGATTACCAAGACCATAGATACAGGAGACACTAGCTACAATAATTACATCTTCGCGCTCAAAGAGAGAACTAGTAGCAGCCAAACGCAGTTTCTCTACCTCTTCATTAATCGAAGCATCCTTTTCAATATAGGTATCATTCTGCGGCACATAAGCCTCAGGCTGATAGTAGTCATAATAACTGACAAAGTATTCAACGCGATTTTGAGGAAAGAACTCTTTAAATTCACTACATAATTGAGCAGCTAATGTCTTATTATGAGCAATAACTAAAGTTGGTTTCTGTACCTTTTCTATTACATTAGCCATAGTAAAGGTCTTCCCTGAACCTGTAACTCCTAATAATGTCTGATCGCGCATACCCTGCTTAATCCCTTGGGATAACTGCTCAATTGCCTCTGGTTGGTCTCCCTTAGGAGTATACTGAGAATGCAGTTCGAACTCCGGCATCTTAACACCTACCTTTAAACAAATATAGTTGACTGTACACATCAATTGTTTTTCTGGTTTCTAATTCCCCATTCTCAATTAAAATAAAGCACCGGTCGGTGCTTTATTTTGCCATTTGTGAAGCATAGATTAATTTGATCCCTTTCTCTTCTAACTTAGGAATCGTCTCTTGAATTGCTTGGGCTGTATTCTCTTTTACATGACCAATAATTAAGAGTTCACCTCTATCTAAGGCTACTTCAGAAAGTTGGAGAATCATCTCCTTAATCTCTTCCTTTTGATCAACATTATCAATAAAGAGGTAATTCTCTTTAGTAGGAATATCCTTCTCACGGGCTAAGTTCACACCGACTGAATCTTGACTTGTACTGCTGTCAATATAGTATAAGTCTCTTGCCTTAATTAAGTCTAATAATTCCTGCATCATCTGCTGGTCAGTCGAACCTTTAGAGCCCATATGGTGATTAACTCCTGATACCTGAGGTAAGCTAGTCAAATTCTTGACAAAGGTCTCTTTAATCTCTTGCTCACTCATGTCAGTGTAGATAGCTCCGGCACCAGGATCAGCCTCTTCATCTAACGGTTCTAATGGTTGGTGCAGTATAACTTCTAAGCCTGCTTCTTTAGCTAAACGGGCATCTTCTTTAGCATATGGTCTAAAAGGTAGTACTGCAGCCGTTAAAGGTCGTTCAATATCTAGCATCTCTTCTGTTCCGCGGCGGTTAAAGCCGAAATCATCAATAATAATTGCCAATTTTGCCTGAGGCTTGGGCTGGCTAAAGAATAGTCGATGAGTAATTAAGTCAACTTCACCTTCTGCCCTAAAGCCGAGTTTTAAAACCAGCTGCTGCTCTTTATCATTGGTCCATCTAGAATCGACAATCTCAAACTCTTCATTAAACCTTTCTATAATCTCACTCCGATAATCTGATAACAACTCCCCCTGCGCCCCATATAAGGGGACTTGCATCTCATATCTATTATAGACCCATTTAAATTGATACTCTTCTGTCTTCTTGACCTTAGTTATAGCTGCAGATAAATTAGGTGCTTCTCTCTTTGATTCAATCTTAATTAATTCTTCCCTAACTTTTTCGTCTAATCTATTAACCCGCTGTAGATAATCTATTTTACTCCTTTTCTCTTCTTTAGGTTTTATAACTTTATCTGGCTGAGGCTCTTCTTGCGAGGTAGTAGCCTCTTCTTCATCACTACCACAAGCAGTTAACATTAAGATTAGGCTCAAAATAGCTATTAGCATCACTATTCTTTTCAGTTTCAAGGTCTTCAGTCCTTCCTAATTCAATTTATCTTTTAGGACATCGATTGCTCTATTTAACTGCTTATCTTCTCTTTCAATCTGCTCTTGTATATCTTTTCTGCTTGCTATCTGGGCTAACTCTTCTTCTGTAGCATCATCTATAACTCCAGTTGATTCTAGATCTTTATCTTCTTGAAACTTCAAGACTGCTCCAGCTGTTTTTGGCCCATAAACTCCATCCAGACTACCTTGATAGTAGTTGAGCGCCGCTAAAACACGCTGAGCATTTTTAGTCTTAGTCAAATTAGAATTATCAGGTGTTTTTGAAGCTGAAACTTCAATATCAGGTTTGATCCCTTCATGATGAATAAAGGTTCCATCAGGAGTATAATAACGAGCTGTAGTCATCTTGAGTGCTGAACCATCAGTAAGAGGTACTAAACTCTGTACTACTCCCTTACCAAAGGTCTTAGTCCCAACTATCGTACCTCGTTCATTATCTTTAATAACTCCTGTTATTATCTCGGAAGCACTAGCACTACCACCATTAACTAAGACTACTAGTGGTTTGTCCGTCGTCTTATATTGATTTGCTAAAGGCACAGGTTTTTTCTCTTCCCCCCGCTCTTTAACATAGACGACCGGCCCTTGCTCAACAAAGTTACTAGCTACCTTAGAAGCCTCTTGTAATAAACCGCCTGGATTATTTCTTAGATCAAGCACAAAAGCTTCAGCACCTTCTTGCTCCATCTCAGCAATAGCATCTTCTACCTTCTGACCAGAATCTTCAATGAATCTTGTTAGTTCTATATAACCTACATTATCTTCTTTTAATTCTGAAGTAACATATGGTACTTCAATCTCCGCTCGCGTAATATCTAACTCCATAGTCTTATAGTCTTCATCATCAGGGTCAACTATGTTCTTATTCGAACCCCGCTTAATAGTTAAAGTCACATCAGTTCCCGGCTCGCCGCGCATTATATCGACAGCTTGATTGAGCTTCATTCCTTTAGTCTTTTGCCCTTCAATCTTATGAATTATATCTCCTGCCTCTAATCCTGCTTCAGAACCAGGTGTGCCCTTAAAAGGAGAGACAATCGTTATTCTGCCATCCCGTAAGGTAATCATAATTCCAATCCCACCATACTTACCTTCAAAATCTTCCTTCATTCCTTCATACTCTTTTTGCGGTAAATAAACAGTATAGGGATCATCTAAAGCATTTAACATTCCATCAATTGCTCCTGTAACCAATGTATCAGTATCTTTATCTTCTACATAACTCTGCTCAATAATATCAAAGATAACAAATAATTTCTGGAACTTACCAGCATGCTCTTCTTGCGATACTTCCGAAGAATCATTGGCATAGCCATTATGAATAAAGACTCCTGCTGTGGAACAAGCTATTATTATCAAAATAGTTAGTCCAATCAATAACTTCTTATTATTTTTAATCATAAACTTTATACCTGCCTTTTTAAGGAGTTTAATACTGCTTTAAATTGTATCACTCTTAATCAAGTTTGGCAAATTAAATCAAGTGCTTTTTTCACAAAAAATGTACAATGTCGATTAAGGGAGATTATACTATATATAGTAGTATCATCTTGGATAAACACTATATTTAGTGGTTGTATCCTTCTTGACAGACATAAATCTGTCGGATAAAATAGTCTTTGTCACATTGTTTAAAGAAAGGAAGGGAGCGACAACAGTGATTAATTATATCAAAAAACGAGATGGAAACAAGGTTGAATTTAAGAAAGAAAAAATTACAGAAGCAGTCCTTAAAGCTGCTCAAGCAGTTGATATGGAAGATAAAGGGATTGCACAAGAGGTTACAGCTGAAGTTATATCCTATTTAAAGATATTCTATAAAGAAGATGGAACTCCTTCTGTAGAACAGGTACAAGATTTAGTCGAAAAGACTTTAATTGAAGCAGGCCATTCTGATATTGCCAAAGCTTATATCTTATACCGCGAACAGCATTCCAAGATTAGAAATACTGAAAAACTATTTGATGATGCCTTAAATGCAGTTGGAAGTTATCTAGACCGCAGTGATTGGAGGGTTAAAGAGAATAGTAATATGGGTTACTCTTTACAGGGGTTGAATAATCATATCTCTTCAGAGGTTACAGCCCAATACTGGTTACAAGAGATCTATCCGCAGGAAATAAGAGAGAAACATTCTAATGGTGATTTACATATTCATGACTTAGGTAATCTATCAGTCTACTGCTGCGGCTGGGACTTAAAGGATCTATTACTGAATGGTTTTGGTGGTGTGCCGACTAAGGTGGAGAGTAAGCCGCCTAAGCATTTTCGCACTGCCCTAATGCAGTCAGTTAATTTCTTATATACGCTGCAAGGAGAGGCTGCAGGAGCAATGGCCTTCTCTAACTTTGATACTTATTTAGCTCCGTTCATTGCTTATGATGACTTAAACTATGAAGAAGTTAAACAAGGGATGCAGGAGTTTATCTATAATTTGAATGTGCCTACACGCGTAGGATTTCAATGTATGTCAGAAGATACAGAAATACTAACCCCAAAGGGATGGAAAAAATATAATGAAGTAGAAGTTGGAGCAAGAATTAAGACCTTTAATGTTGAAGAAAATAAAATTGAAAATAGTAAAGTAAACAAAGTATTTAGAAGGCATTATGAAGGTAAAATGTATAACCTAACTAACAGAATTCAAGACCAATTAATTTCTCCAGAACATAGAGTTGTTAGAAAAATAAATGGCACTAATAAATACAGACTACAGCCAATAGAAGAAGTTGCTAAGATGAAAAGCCCTGCTATTATCCCCATTACTGCTCCTAACGATAGTCAAGAAATCAAATTATCAGATGAAGAGATTCAATTAATTGCTTGGATTATAGCTGAGGGTAGTTTAGAAAAGAAAGGCAATTGGAGAAGATTAACTATTTATCAATCTAGAAATAAAAATAGAGCTAAATTTGATGAAATTATTGCTCTATTAGATAAACTAGGCTATAAATACACTACACATGAAGGTGCTAAATCTTTAGGAGATAGAGTTAGCCAAATTAGATTTAATGCTGAAACTAGCAGAGCTATACTAGAATTATTTGATCAGAATAATAGTATAAATTATATTCCACAACAATTATTAAGTATGAGCCAAAGACAGAGTGAATTATTTATTAATACCTATATTAAAGGTGATGGTCATGAAGATTGTAAAATAACAACAACTGATAAACATATCTCAGATGAATTGCAACAGATTATAATAAATTCTGGTAATGGGGTGACCGTAAATACTAGAGAAGCAACTAAAATAGGAAGTAAAAAAAGATATATCTTAAGAGTAATAGAGCACCAAGACACTTATATAAGTGATATTAAAGAAGTAAACTATGACGGAATCATTTGGTGTCCTAATACAGATAATGAAACAGTTATTGCTAGAAGAAATGGTAAAGTATTCATTACAGGTAATACTCCATTTACTAACATAACTATGGACTTAAATGTGCCTGATAATATGAAGGATGAACCTGTAATTATCGGGGGCGACGTACAGGAGGAAACCTATCAAGAATTCCAAGCCGAGATGGATATGTTAAATCGTGCCTTTGCTGAAGTAATGCTCGAAGGAGATAAGAAAGATAGAGTCTTTAGTTTCCCAATCCCTACTTATAATATTACACCTGACTTTGAGTGGGATAATGAAGTCTTAGATCCAGTCTGGGAGATGACAGCCAAGTACGGGCTGCCCTATTTTTCCAACTTTGTAAACTCTGATATGGATCCCCAAGATATTAGGAGTATGTGCTGCAGACTTAGAATCGATAATACCGAATTACGTAAGCGCGGCGGTGGTTTATTCGGTTCTCATCCCCTTACTGGATCGGTAGGAGTCTGTACATTAAATATGCCTCGTATCGGCTATCAAGCTGAATCTAAGGAAGAATTCCTCGGCCAGACTTATAGACTGATGGATATTGCTCAAGAGAGCTTAGAGATCAAACGAGAGGTGCTAGAGAACTTAACAGAAAATGGTCTCTATCCTTACAGCAAGTTCTACCTGAGAAATATTAAAGAACGCTTTGATGAGTACTGGAAGAATCACTTTAATACGATTGGGCTCAATGGTATGAATGAAGCCCTAGAGAATTTCATGGGCTGTAATATTGCTGCAGATAAAGGTCGAGAATTTGCCGTTGAAGTGATGGAAGCCATGCGCGATCGTTTAGTCGACTATCAAGAGGAAACTGGCAACATCTACAACTTAGAGGCTACTCCAGCTGAAGGTACATCTTATCGCTTTGCTAAATTAGATAGAGAAAGATTTGGCGACGATATTATCTGTGCTAATCAAGAGCGCGTTGTCGAAGGTGAAGGCGATCCTTACTATACTAATTCGTCGCAGTTACCGGTTGATCATACTAGAGATATTTTCGAGGCATTCCAATTACAGGATCCATTACAAAAATTATTCACTGGCGGCACGGTTCTCCACGGGTTTATTGGAGAGAAGATGCCTTCAATTGAGAGTACTAAGAAACTCGTCAAACGTTTGGCCCATAATTTCGAACTGCCGTACTATTCTTTAACGCCTACTTTCAGCATCTGCCCTAAGCACGGCTATATTGCCGGCGAACATGAATACTGTCCTAAGTGCGATGCTGAGATTGGTTACGAAGAGGATGAAGAGTAATGAAGATTGCTGGACTACAGAAGACAAGTGCCATTGATTATCCAGACCATCTAACAGCAATTATTTTTACTCAGGGCTGTAATTTAACCTGCCCTTACTGTCATAACCCAGCATTAATTCCAGATGAATCAAAAGATAGTCAGTATCTCCCCTTAGAAGAATTTTGGGGTTTTATAAAACAGCGCAAAAAGTTTATTGACGGTGTGACTATTACTGGGGGAGAACCTACTTTACAAGATGATTTAAGGGATTTCATTACTAAAATAAAGAAGTTAGATTTAAAAGTAAAACTTGATACCAAT
>JAWOFC010000008.1:0-9559 GCA_046482455.1 Halanaerobacter sp.
ATAGGGTTACACGAAGAGTTTTCTGTAGTTTAGAAAACTCGGAGGAAGAGTAAAAGCAGTAAAGAGTGATGAGCTAAAGTCAATAGCAAAGTCAAGAGCTAAAGTCAAAAGCAAAAGATTAAACTTATATTAATAATCTTTTATTATAAAATAAATAAAAAATATGTGATAATTCCTAAGGAGGAGATTAAAAATGATAGTTGTAATGGAACCTGGTGCAAGTCAAGAAGAAATTAAAGAAGTAGAGAAGAAGGTTGAGGATTGTGGTTTTCAAGCTCACCCTGATACAGGGCAGAATCAGACTGTAGTTGGAGTTGTAGGTGAGGGTGATCGTGGTGCTGTATTAAATTCTATTGAAGCTTATGAAGGTGTGGATGAAGTAATTGAGATTACAAAACCATATAAATTATCTGGTAAGGAATTTAAGTCAGAGCCTACAGTAGTAGATATTGATGGTGTTAAAGTTGGCGGCGAGAACTTTACTTTCATGGGTGGACCTTGTTCAGTAGAGAGCAAAGAGCAGTTATTGGATGCTGCTAAGGCAGTAAAAGATGGAGGAGGAGAGATGCTAAGAGGTGGAGCATTTAAGCCGCGCACATCTCCTTATAGTTTCCAAGGATTAAAAGAGAAAGGATTGAAGTATTTAGCTGAAGCAAGAGAAGAGACAGGTTTAAAGGTAGTAACAGAAGTAATGGATCCGCGTGAAGTAGAATTAGTTGCTGAGTATGCTGATGTACTACAGATTGGAGCTAGAAATATGCAGAACTACCCTCTATTAAGAGAGGTAGGAAAGACTGATACGCCTGTTCTATTAAAGAGAGCTATGACAGGAACTTACCGTGAATTCTTATTAGCTGCTGAATATGTTATGGCTGGTGGTAATTATGATGTAATGCTCTGTATTAGAGGAGTTAGAACTTTCATCCAAGATACTAGATATACACTTGACTTAGCTGCTGTACCGGTATTAAGAGAGTTGACGCATTTGCCAATTATTGTTGATCCAAGTCATAGTACAGGTAGTTGGAAGTATGTTCCGTCAATGTCTAAGGCTGCTCTAGCAGCAGGTGCAGATGGTCTATTAGTTGAAGTTCATCCTGATCCAAAGAATGCATTATCAGATGGGCCACAGTCTTTAAAGCCAGAGAACTTTAAAGATATGGTAGAAGAAATGGAGCCGATTGCTGAGGCAGTAGGCAAAAAATTATAACGAGGTGACAGAATGATCCATAATGTAGCAATTATAGGAGTAGGACTAATTGGTGCTTCATTGGGTCTAGGATTAAAGGATAATGATGAGATAGATAAAGTGGTGGGGATTGATCAAAATTCCCACCATTTACAACAAGCCCTAGATATTAATGCTATTGATGAAGAGGCTGACTTAGAAGAAGGTGTTCAAGAGGCTGATTTAGTTATAGCAGCTGTACCAGTCGGTAGTATTAAGGGAGTAATCGAAGAAGTATTATTACATACTAAAACGGGTACAATTATTACAGATGTCGGTAGTACTAAATCAAATTTAGTGAAGAGTCTAGAGAAGAAAGCTGCTGCTAAAGACTGTATTTATATTGGTGGACATCCTATGACAGGATCTGAAGTCTCAGGGCCAATTGCTGCCGATAAGTACTTGTTTGAGAATGCAATCTATGTTTTGACTGAGACTGAAGAGACTGATCAAGCTAGTTTGGCTAAGTTAAAGGAGCTAGTAGAAGATCTAGGAGCACAGAGTCTGATTATTGATCCTCAATATCATGACCAGACTGTAGCAGTGACTAGTCATCTGCCGCATTTAGTAGCTGTTAATTTAATGCAGGCAGCAGCAGAGTATGAGGAGGATAATGAACTAATTACCTCTTTAATTGCTGGTGGGTTTAGAGATACAACGCGGATTGCAGCTGGTGATCCTGAGATGTGGAAGGATATCTTCTTGAATAATCGTGATTTAGTCTTAGAAGCTGTAGAAGTTTTTGAAGATAAGTTAGCTGATTTTAAAAGATTAATTCAGCAGTCTGCAGTTGAAGAATTGAAAGAAGATTTGGAGCAGACGCGCAGGGAAAGAAGAGAGCTGCCGATGAAGAAGAAAGGTCTCTTAGCAGCTAATTTTGAGTTGATCTTGACTTTAAAAGATGAACCCAATGCTATTGGTCGAGCTGCTAGTTTCTTAGGTGAAGCTGGAATTAATATTCAGGATATAGAAGTCTTAAAGGTGCGTGATGAAGGTGGTACCTTGCGTTTAAGTTTTAAGCAAGAAGAGGAGCAAAGAGAGGCATATCAAATTTTACAAACTAGAGGATATAAAGTTATTAGGAAATAGAAATTAGCTATCAGCTGTGAGCTGTGAGCTGTGAGCTAAAAGCATAAAAGACAGTAAAACAGTAAAAGCAGTGATGAGTGATCAGTAAGTAGTGATGAGCTAAAAGCATAAAACAGTGATCAGTGATCAGTAAGTAGTGATGAGTTAAAAACAGTAAAACAGTAAAGAAGTAAAGACAGTGATGAGCTATCAGCTATCAGCTGTGAGCTGTGAGCTAAAAGAGTAAAAGCAGTAATGAGTGATCAGTAAGTAGTGATGAGCTAAAAACAGTAAAGACAGTAAAAACAGTGATGAGTGATGAGTGATGAGCTAAAAGCATAAAGTCAGAAAAGAAAAGCAGTAATGAGTAATGAGTTAAAGACAGTAAAGAAAGTAACAGCATAAAAATTTGGTAGACATAGTGAACAATTGAACATAATAATATAAAGCTTAAACTGAGACTCAATATAAATTGGCAAAAGTAAGATTATAAGGAGTGATCAATGTGAATTTGACGATAGAACCTAAAAGTAATTTAAGGGGCAAAGTTAAAGTGCCAGGTGATAAATCTATCTCTCACCGGGCTGTAATGCTTGGTTCTTTGGCCCAAGGAAAGACTGAGATTGAAGGTTTTTTAACTGGTGATGACTGTTTGAGTACTGTGCAAGCCTTCCAAAATATGGGGGTTGAGATTGAAGGTGTAGGCAGTGAAAGTATGGTAGTCCATGGTCAAGGTCTTAATGGTTTAGAAGAGCCGGATGATGTCTTAGACCTTGGGAATTCAGGAACTACTACTAGATTGATGTTAGGAATATTAGCTGGGCAGGACTTTTATTCAGTGGCAACTGGTGATGACTCTCTACGTCAGCGTCCTATGGCTCGAGTAACTGACCCAGTAGGAGAGATGGGCGGAAAGTACTTTGGACGTGATGATGCGAATTTATTGCCGATTACTGTAGTGGGCGGACAGGATTTAGAACCATCTACATATCACTCTCCTGTAGCCAGTGCTCAGGTTAAGTCTTCTGTCTTATTAGCAGGGTTATATGCAGCAGGAGAGACAACAGTAGTCGAACCGGCTAAATCAAGGGATCATACAGAGAGATTGCTCGATTATTTTGGAGCAGATGTGACTGTAGATGGTTTAACTGTTAGTGTTCAAGGAGAACCAGAGTTAGAGGGGAAGAAAGTGATAGTTCCTTCTGATATATCTTCTGCTGCTTTTTTGATGGTAGCGGCTGCAATTACTCCAGAATCGGAGATAGTCTTGGAGAATGTAGGTTTAAATCCTACCCGTGCTGGCGTAGTTGAGGCCTTAGAAGGAATGAATGCTGATTTAGAGTTATTAGATGAGCGTGAGGTGAATGGTGAGCCAATTGCTGATATTAAAGTGCAGACTAGCAAATTAAAAGGGACAACAATTGAAGGGGATATAATCCCTCTCTTAATTGATGAGATTCCTGTTTTAGCTGTAGCTGCTAGCCAGGCAGAGGGGAAGACAATCATAAAGGATGCAGAAGAGCTGAGAGTTAAAGAGACGGATCGCATCGATGCGATGGTCAAAGAATTAACTCGTTTAGGAGTTGAAGTCACGGAAAGAGAAGATGGGCTAGAGATTGAAGGACCCCAAGAAATAAAAGGTGGAGCCACTTGTTCAAGCTATGATGACCACCGGATTGCTATGTCTTTAGCAGTGGCAGGGTTGATTGCTGATGAACCGGTAGAAATAGAAGAAGCGGAATGTATTAATATTTCATTCCCTGGATTTAAGGAGTTATTGATGGATTTGTAGAGGGAAAGATGAGCGGTTAAATTGAATAGATGATGATGGAGAATACACAAGACCCTAGGCTGGGAAATTGGCCTGGGGTTTTGTTTTGATAAGTAATTTAGATAAAATATAAGAATTGACAGATACAAATACCTTAATATATAATATTAAATAAGCTAAGTTTTAACCTGTTAGGAGGATTAGAGTAGTGCATATTCTAAATAATTTAACAAAGAAAGAAAAATATTTTGCTATTACCTTTTTGCTGGGATTTTTAGTTAAATTTAACTATCTTCTTTTGCGTATATTTAATGTTCCCTCAACTGTGGGATTGATTTTAAAGAATTTAGTCTTGGTTTTAGTGATTATTTGTTTTTTATTTCCTTTAGTTAAAGAAAAAAAAGGTCGTTATTTATTATTAACAATATTAGCCTTGTTCTCTTTATTATTTATAGCAAATGTTTGGTACAATAAATATTTTGGTAATTATTTAAGTTTAAATGATATTACTATGGGTCAGGGAGTTAGGCCTTTTAAGGTTCTTTTCAGACAGATTATTAGTATTTGGGAGATTATTTTTGTTTTAGATCTGGTTGGTTTGATATATCTTTTAAATAAAGATATATCTAAAAAGTCTGGATTTAGTAATAAGTCATTTCAATTGTTCAAACAGAATAAAAAGATTTGTCGAATCGTTATTTTTATAATTATCATCTTATTACCAATGCAAATTTTCATTACTAATACATTATTAGGAAATAATAACCCGGTAAAGCTTTATAATAAAAGCGCATCGGGATTTGTAAATGTATATGGACTAGCTCCACTTTATTTTTATGAATCTTATTTGGCTATAGCTGCAAAGAAGTCAAATACAATTGAAGCAGATACAAATTCTTTAGAGTCGGAAGACAAGGATGAGATTAAAAAAATATCAAAGCAAGATATGAATATAATTGTTATCCAGGTGGAGTCTTTAGATGAAAAGTTGATTGACTATGAATATAATAATCAACAAGTAACTCCTTTTTTAAATCAATTAAAAGACGAATCATTATATTTTAATAATTTTTATTCGCAGCATGTTAACGGAAGTTTTGATGCTGATTTTTCCTTTTTAACATCACTTTATCCAGTAAATAAGAACTATGTTTTTAGAGAGAATGATATGACAAAGTTTAATTCTTTTGCTAGCGTTTTAAATACGGCTGGGTATGAAACACTAGCTTTTCATGGTAATGATAAAAGGTTTTTTCATCGTCATAAAGCATTTCCTGATCTTGGTTTTGATAAATTTTATAGCAAAGATGATTTTTCTAATGAAGAAAAGATCATGGATGTGGAGGAGTCATATTTAGGGATAAATGATTATGATTTCTTCAATCAGTCTTTAGATTATTTAGAGAAGGCAAAAAATCCATTTTTTGCTTATATGATTACAGTAACAAGCCATACTCCTTTTGATTTTTACCCCTCTGATGAGGTTAAGAAGGAATTTGCGGATATTGAAAGTTCATTAGTAGCTGACTATTTTCAATCAATCTCCTTTGTAGATAAATCTTTGGAGCTCTTTTTTGCTGAGTTAGAAAAAAGAGGGCTAACAGAAAACACTTTATTTGTCATCTATGGAGATCATGAAGCAGGAATTAATGAAGAGGAATATTCTTCTGGTAAAAACTTTTCAACTAGTGAGAATATAAAAGAGCCAGAGAATGTCCCGCTCTTAATTAAAGCTCCTAATCATAAATCCGATACTATCGAAAAAACCGGTACAATAGCTGATGTTGCTCCAACTATTTTAGATCTTATGAAAATAGAAGAGAAACCTGAAGAATTTGCAGGTTCTTCTTTGTTAGATGGTAAAGAGGTTCCGGTGCCCTTTATCCATGAACAGCCCCAAGTTTTATATAAAGATGATCTTTTTATAAGGAAGTTAGATGACTCTGATGGAACAAATAAGGCAAGACATTTTACTAATCTTGAAAATGAAGAGGTAGAATTACCTCAAGAGAAGGAAGATAAAGTTTTCAAAACTATTGACCGCATGAGAGAGATTATATTCGAAAGAGCTACTAAAGATGATGAAGAATAATTTGAATTTATTGTATACTATCAACTTCTAAAATCGCTTTTAAATGATTCTGTTATAAAAGTACTGGGGTGTTTTATATGAAATTAGTTATCGTAGTGGTAATTTCATTTTCTATTTTTATTCTTTTTTATGGTGGTTATCATATAATTAATCCCTCTTTAGAAGGTGAAGATATAGCTTCTAGACTTGGTATTCCTTATCCTGCTGTGATTGCTCACCGAGGTGCTTCTGTGGTAGCTCCTGAATCTACTGCTCCTGCTTATATTAAAGCTCGGGAGAATGGGGTAGATTATTTGGAAGCTGATCTGCAAAGAACGAAAGATGGAGAGATAGTTATCTTTCATGACCAAACCCTGCAAAGAACGTCTAATGTGGAAGAATTATTTCCAGAGCGAAAGGATGATGACTTAGGAAGTTTTACTTATGATGAATTAAAAAAGTTAGACCTTGGGTCTTGGTTTAATGATGCTTATCCTGAATATGCTAGAGCAGAATATGAGAACCTTGATATTATCAAGTTAGAAGATTTAATAGATATTGCTAAAGCAGGAGAAAATAGAGCAGGATTGGTGTTAGAGCTAAAATATTCTGAAAAATATCCAGGTATTGAAAAAGAGGTAGTTGAGATACTTAATAAGAAAGGTTGTTTAGATGCAAGCGAAAATAATGATAAAAAAGATGCAGCTGATATAATTTTTTTTGCTTTTAATTTAGAGAGTTTAAAAAGATTAAAAGAATTGCTGCCCCAAATTCCTCGTGTATTATTAATTACAGATAATATGATTACTAAAAAAAGTTGGAGTCAGTGGCTAGATAAGGCAGAAGGAACAGTTCATGGACTGGGGACTAAAGGTTTTGTCAACTGGCCATTATATATTGCTGCTGCCCATGACAAAGAATTATTTGTCTTCCCTTATACTATTAATGAACTGTGGCAAATAAAAGTGTTAGCTTATTTTCAATCTAGTGGTTATATAACTGATAGACCGAAATTAGTATTAGAATTTTTGGATAGAATTCCTGAATTGCCACACATTAATGATGAAGAAAATTAATAAATAACTATTTAAAGTGGGGGCATAAAAATGAAAGGGATTATTAAGAGATCATTGTCATTGCTAATAGTTTTTCTGTTAATAATAATTATTATTTATGGCTATAATTTTTATAATAATCAAGATAGGGTCAAAATGAAAAACAATAATAGCAATAGAGAAGAGAAATATCAGGCTAAAAGTTCAAAAGATGAGATTATTGCTAAGTATAGAGGTCAGAATTCTAAAGAATGGGGCGAGGATGTTTCAGGAGTGATTACTAAAATAAATACAGACAAAAAGGTGATTGCTCTTACTTTAGATGCTTGTGGTGGTAATGATGGCTATGATAGCAAGTTGATAGATTTTTTATTAACTGAAGAGATTCCTGCTACTTTATTTATTAACTCTAGATGGATTGATGAGCATAAAGAGACTTTTAAGAAACTAGCAGATAATCCTCTGTTTACTATTGCAAATCATGGTAGTCGTCATATCCCTTTATCGGTAACTGGAAAATCTATTTATGGTATAAAAGGGACTGAAAGTGTTGAAGAAGTAGTAGATGAGGTAATTACTAACCAGGAAAAGATTGAAAAATTGACAGGAGAAAGACCAGATTACTTTCGTTCGGGAACAGCTTATTACGATGAGATTGCAGTTAAGATTGTGAATGATCTAGGAATGCAGGTTATTGGTTATGATATTTTGGGTGATGCAGGTGCTACTTTTAGCACAGAAGAAGTAGAGGAGGCTTTGTTAGGTGCAAAGCGCGGGTCTATTATACTGGCTCATATGAATCGTCCTCAATCTGAAACAGCAGAAGGAATTAAAGCAGCAGTTCCCAAACTTAAAAGAAAAGGATTTAAGTTTGTAAAATTAGAGGACTATAATCAGCAGTAGAGTTGTTAAAGAAATTAGATAAATTCTTAAGCCAAAATTATACTTATCGTTAGATGCGAGAAGATGCACTGCAGGTGATGGCAACAGCAGCAGGCGGCTATTTTATCTATTTAGAGCAGTTAGCTGTAAGAGAACTAATTTAATGGTACTTTAGAGATAATATTGCTTATAGCAGTTTAGATGCTAAAGAAGATGAGATTATTTATAAAAAAATATATCAGCGAGAATTTGACAAAAGATTGGTCTTTTAAATTTTAATTAATAAAAATTCATTTAATTTGCAGGAGAAATGCTTTTTTGTGAGAACTATTTAATATGTCTAATTAAATAAAAACAAATAAAACTAACTTAAAACTTTTATAATTAGCAACTGAGAATATAATTGACTAAAAAGATCATTCAATAATCTATAATAAGATAATAATAGTCAATATTATTCTTAAAAGGAGGGGTGAGATGGCAGCCAGGACTGATGACAGCATAAAGTTATATCTAGATCAATCGGCCCATGAACTATTATCTGCAGAAGAAGAGAGGGAGTTAGCTAAAAGGATAGCTGAAGGTGATGAAGAGGCAGAACAGGAGTTGATTGAGGCTAACTTAAGATTAGTGATCAGTATTGCTAAGAAATATATGGGTCAAGGACTAGATTTTCTTGATTTGATTCAAGAAGGAAATTTAGGATTAATGCAAGCGATTCAAAAATTTGATTATACTAAAGGATATCGTTTTAGTACTTATGCTACCTGGTGGATTAAACAACGTATTAGTAGAGCACTATCTGATAAATCGCGGACAATTAGAATTCCAGCTCATGTATGGGAGGTTATGAATAAATATCAGAAGGTAACAAATAGATTAGCAAAAGATTTAGGTAGAGACCCTACAGCAGAAGAAGTAGCTGAAGAGATGGACTTAGAATTATCCAAAGTAAGAAAGATAAAGAAGCTAATTCAATCTCCTGATTCTTTAGACCGTCCAGTTGGTGAAGGTGAAGATGATTTTTATTTAGGAGATATGATCGAAGATACTAATTCTCCAACCCCAGATCAATTAACGCAAAAAGAACTGCTGCAAGATGAATTGGATGAAGTATTAGATACTCTATCGGATCGTGAAGAGAGAATTTTAAAGTTACGTTTTGGTCTTTTAGATGGACGAGCTAGGACTTTAAAAGAGATTGGACAAGACTATGATTTATCCCGAGAGAGGATTAGACAGATTGAAAAGAAGGCACTGCAGCGGCTTAGGCATCCAACCCGAAGTGAAAAGTTAAAAGACTATTTATAGAGATGATTAATGATTGGATATTGGAAGTTAGGTTTTTAGACTTAACTTCTAGTATCCAATTTTATCTGTATATCTATATAATGTTTAACTTTCAAATATTGTTTAACAGTCCGGTTCAGGTATTTTTTTCCTTCAAGCAAATCTTTTTGTTCATTGCATTCAAGATAAAATAA
>JAWOFC010000057.1:0-7334 GCA_046482455.1 Halanaerobacter sp.
AAGCCAATTGCTTGATGGCGGTGATCAAAAATAGTAAACATAACTCGATTACGAAATCTATCATAATAACCATCATTATTCTTTCTTGCTAAAATCAAGCCAGATTCAACTAAAATTTGATCTGAATAACCTTTATCACTTAAAAAGTTATATAATCCTTGCCAACGGTCAGGAGCAAAACCTAATTGGAACTTTTCTATCGCTGTCTCATCAAAACCGCGCTCTAATAAATAATTATAAGCCTGCTTACCAAGTTGGGATTCTAGCAGTAAATAATTATAAAACTGTGTTGCTGCTTTATGAATTTCAAGTAATTTATTACGTTGGCTAACTTTTCGCTTCTGAGCCTGAGAATTAGACTGTTGAGGCAGTTCAATATTAGCTCTTTTAGCTAAAAACTCTACTGCTTCACTAAAAGTAAATCCTTCAACCTCCATTATAAAATTAAATATATTACCGCCTACCCCACATCCAAAGCAGTAATATAATTGCTGCTCAGGACTAACATTAAATGAAGGTGTCTTTTCATCATGAAAAGGACATAAGCCTTTATAACTATTGCCGCTCTCCTTAAGATTAGTATATTCAGAAACTATATCAATAATATCATTACTAAATCTTACCTTCTCTATAAAATCTTCATTGTATAACTGACTCAAAATAGTTCACCCTTTAATCAGCTATTGCTTAATATTATCTTCTCTATAATCATTCCATAAAATTACAGCAGATATACACCATTTTTTTGCTAAGGAGTATTAATCACTCTGACAAATTATAACAAAATCCTATGGTTAGTGAAAAAAAATTAAGCTCCTCAGTAAATTTACAGAATTATTATCTCTATGCTTTGCTGTTATATTATAACTACTATATTATAACTACAACACTCCACTAAAAAATCCTTTATTAAATTTAAATTTGCTGAGAGAGAAAAGATACCCCCCCTAGATTAAAAAAACCGACAAATATTTGTCGGTTTTTAATAATTCAATAATTCTATTTTAAACTTATTAATTTTACTTCCTATGTTCGTAATTCTTGACTATTAATTAAACTCCTTCATTTAACTTAAATTTTGTTAATATACTAATATTAAGGTTAATTATTTCTAATCCACCTCTAAAATTATAGTATGAAATAATCTAAAAATCAACTCTAATTTCAAATTTTATTCTTTCTCATTTAAAATTTGAGCTGCAACCTCTTCAATAGCAGTATCGGTAATATCAATCACCTTACAATCTAATCTTTCCATTATTTCCTCTGCATAAGTTAATTCTTCTTTAATTCTATCTAAATTAGTGTAGTTACTAACTGGTTTTAAGTCCATCACTCTTAAACGGTTCTTTCTTATCTTATGTAGTCTCTTTGCCTCAACTGTTAAGCCAATTATCTTTTCAGAGGGCATTTCATATATCTCTTGTGGTAGGTCTACCTCTGGAGACAATGATAAATTTGCTACTTTATAATTATAATTTGATAAATAAAGACCTAATGGAGTCTTAGAAGTACGTGAAACTCCTAATAATATAACATCTGCCTCTTTTAATTTATTCAAGTCCTGACCTTCATCACAGCGGATACTATAATCTATACAGTTCATCTTTTCAAATGATTCAGGACTAATCTTATAGCTTAAACCTACTTCTAACTGAGGCTTCTGCTCTAAAATTTTAGAAAATCGAGTTAGAAAAGGTTTTAAAATATCTATAGTTGGAATATCAAACATAGATGTTTCTTTTTCTAAATAGTCGCATAATTCTGGTGACACTATAGTATAAGCTATTATTGCTTTTTTTTCCTTAGCTTTATTGATTATATTTTCCAGTTCATCTATATCCACTATTTCAGAAAATCTTTTGATTTCGATATTCTCCACTTCAAACTGTACAACTACAGAATCAATAACTGTTTCTGCTGTTTTACCAGTATGGTCTGATACTATAAACACAGTTAAATCATCAGATTCCAATTTGATTCATCTCCCCTCTAGTTATCCAATTTAAAATCAACAAATGCCCTATTTATATTAGTTTTATTGATTTTGCCAATCACTTTTAAATCTCTTTCCCGATTTGATTCATCTTCTTCTTCTTCTTCTACTACTGGTAAAACATCTATTTCATAATCTCTTAACTTCTTAGCAGCTTCATAAATAGTCTCACTCTCTTTGACAGTTACTATATGAGGCATCCTAGTCATAGCCATACCAACGGGTAAATTTTCCAAATCAGTTTCTCCCATAGCAATCTTCAATAAGTCTTTACGGGACACAAGTCCCGCTAAAAGTTCATCATTATCGACTATAAATAAAGAATCTACATTTTCTAAAAATAATGTTATTACTGCATCATAAATTGAACTTTCCTCTTCTTTGATTATATTGGGCATAGATTTTATTTCGCTCACTTTTTTATTATATAAGTCATCGAGATCTTTTAAATTAACTTCACTTCCTGAAAAAAAGTAACCTACTTTTGGCTTCGCTTCTAAAATATTAGACATAGTCAGGACAGAGAGATCTGACCTCAATGCTCCTCTCGTTAAATCTAACTTTTTAGCTATTTCTTTACTAGAAATTGGTGAATTATTCTTGACAATCTCGATTATCTTCTTCTGTCTCTCATTTAAATTAATTTTTCTCACTCCCTTCCTACTGTCGCATCAAATATTACCATCTTGTTCTAAACATATTATAGCAGATATTCCAGTATAAAAACAGTGCTTTTTGGGAGTCATATTTAACTTATTTTCAAACTCTCTGTAACTAAGTAATCTGTTTCCATTTCCCTAATATAAGATTGTCCCTCAGAATTGCGTCTCATAACTATAGACTGAGTAATTCCATCTGTAATCCCATCAACTAAGATGCCATCTGTAACTCCTGTCAAAGAGAATATAATCTCATCACCTTGAATCATATCATTTAAGGTAAAGATTTGACCACAGTCATCAATACCTAAGTTCTCAGCCTTTTTTCTATCCTTATCATGGCGTGGACATAATTTAGCTTCCATATAGCCGCCTAAACATTTAACTGCAGCTGCAGTTAAAATCCCTTCTGGTGCTCCTCCTGAGCCCATTAGTATGTCAACTCCAGCCATTCCTCGCACTGCAGCAATACCCCAAATCAGATCTGCTCCTTCAATTAATTTCACTTCTGCTCCAGCATCTTCAATCTGCTCAATTAGATCTTCATGTCGTTCCCTATCTAAAATAGCGACTGTTAATTCATCAATAGATTTACCTTCAGCACCAGCTACTATCGCTAAATTTTCAAGCACTCCCTTATTTAGGCTAACCTTTCCCTTAGCTTTAGGTCCAACAACTATCTTATCCATATACATATCTGGAACTTTCAACATCTTACCAGCTTCGACTCCTGCTAAAACAGCTACCGAATTAGGCTTATTTTTAGCAGCAAATGTTGTACCCTCAATAGGGTCAATAGCTAAGTCAATCTCATGTTTATTCTTTCTTCCCACTTGCTCATTTATAAAGAAGCCAGGCGCTTGATCCTTCTCTCCTTCACCAACAACAACTTTAGCACCAATACTAATAGTTTCAAATGCTTCGCGCATTGCATCAACTGCAGTCTGATCTACTGCCATCTTATCTTCATTTCCAATTAAAGGAGCAACTGATAGAGCAGCTTTTTCTGTGACACGATTAAAATTTTTCCCTAATTCTAGATTCATTTTATTTTACCCTCCCAAATTAATAGTTTTGATTTTATAACAAATATGGTTTTTATACTTTATTACCCGAACAGTATTTACCTAATTCGAAAACAGTATAACTAATTTAGCAGACTCTCCAATTCTTCTTGACCACAGCAATTTTCTAGCATTGATAAAGGAGTTTTTCCTCTTCTATCCTGCTGGTCTATCTCTACACCTAAATCAATTAAGAAACTTATTAAATCTAATTCCTCATTATTTTTTAGCGCCCATAACAAAGCATTATTGCCTTTCTGGTCAGTCAACTCTAACTTTGCCCCCGCCTCTATCAGTCTCTTAATAATTTCTTTACTATTAGGATTTTCCGTAGCATAAATCAAGGCAGTTCTACCTAATCCTTCTTGAGCATTAACATCTGCCCCTGCCCTTAGCAACTCATCTACTACCTCTAAAGTATTATACCTAGCAGCATACATTAATGGAGTCCGTCCTAAAGAAGATTTAACATTAACGTCAGCTCCTGCTTCAATTAGTAATCTTATAACTTCCGGATCATCGTTTGACAAGGCTGCAAACATTAATGCTGTAAAACCGCTCCTATTTCTAGCATTAATATCTTCAGTCTCATCAAGAAATTTTTTAATAACCTCTAAATCCGCTTTTTCATTAACCACTTTCATTAGTTTTGTCTCACCTACATTACCATTAACTCTTTTTTTCAAACAGGTATTATTCACAATAATCCCTCCCAATAAATTTTAATATTACTATGAAATTATAATAGTCTTTTAACCGAAAATAACCTTCAATATTAACTATAATCAAACAATAATCATCATCAAATAATCTATATAACGACCAAGTAATTTATTTTATCCCTTAATACTCCATCTTAATCTTAATTTTGATTAAAATGGACTAGTTGACGACGAATATTGTCTATTAACATCTATTTATATTTTATATTATAACCAAATCAACTATAAAATGCAACACATTTACTAATAAATATGCTCTATATAGTACTATTATGTTTAAATAGGTTATTAATACTCTGTTATATGCAACATAATACATATAAGTAGCACTTACGTGCCACTTTATAGTAACAAGTAAATAGTAAGCAGTAATGAGTAAAAACCATAAGGTCAAAACCTCAAGAGAGAGTTAGAACCCTTTGCAATGAAAGATTTTGAATTTGATTTTGCTTTTCTTCTCATCACTCTTTTCTCATTACTAATTACTATAAAGTTTCACTCAACAGTGAAACTTTATATAGAAAAAAGGTCACTATCCCTTAAGGAGATAATGACCTTCATAAAGGTATATACTATTTTATTCACTAACCTAGTCAATTACTATTTCAGTTAAATCAGCTATCCTACTCAATAGATTAGTAACTGACTTCAATAGCCCTAATCTATTCTCTTTAATCTCTTTCTCATCCGCCATCACCATTACTGAATTAAAGAATTTATCAATAGCTGGTTTTAAAGTGGCTACTTTCTCTAGAGCAGTTAAATAATCCTGTTGGTCAATCAATCCATCAATCTCTGCTTTCAGTCTTTGATATTCTTTATAAAGCTTTTCTTCAGAAGGATCTTCAAACAGCTCATAATCTACTGTTTGATCTTGAGCTTTTTCTGCTAAATTACCAGCTCGTTCAAAAGCAGTAATTAATTCAGCAAAACCGTCCTCCTCTCTAAATTCCATCACTGCTTTTGCACGTAAGATCGTATCATTTAGATCACTAAAGTCTGTTGCTAAGACTGCATTAATCACATCATACCTAATCTCATTATCTTCTAATAATTTCTCTAAACGCAGAGCAAAGAAGTCCATTAAGTCTTCTTTAATCTCATCTTTAGACCGCGTTAATTTATTATTATCTGCTAATAAATCCAATGCTGTAGTAATCAATTGCTCTAAAGTTATCTCTAAACCAGCATCAGTAATTATTTTTACAACTGCTAACCCTTGTCTTCTAAGTGCATAAGGATCTTGAGAGCCGCTTGGAATCAATCCTACACTAAAGCAGCCCACAATATTATCGATCTTATCTGCTAAACTAGTTATTCTACCTGTTTTGGTTACTGGCAGTTTATCATCAGCATAACGCGGCAAATAATGTTCAAAAATAGCTTCTGCTACTGCTTCATCTTCATCATCAATTAATGCATACTCACGTCCCATGACTCCTTGTAGTTTGGCAAATTCATTAACCATTTCTGTGACTAAGTCTGCTTTGGCCAATTGGGCAGCCCGTTTAGTCTGCTCAATTTCATCATCATTATAACCTAACACAGAGGCAAATTCTTCAGAAAGAGCAATCATACGTTCGACTTTTTCATATATAGTCCCTAAATCTTCTTGGAAGATAATATCTGTTAGTTCTTCTACTTTAGCTGCTAACTTTTCCTGTTGGTCTTCTTCATAGAAAAACTTCCCATCAGCTAATCTAGCCTGTAGTACTTTTTCATTTCCTTCCCGCACTATATCAAGATGGTCTTCTTTACCATTCCTAACTGTAACAAATAGGTTCTTTAGCTCGCCTTCTTGACCTCGAACAGGAAAATAACGCTGGTGTTCTCTCATTGAAGTAATTAATACCTCTTCTGGTAGTTCTAAAAATTCTTCTGCAAAGCTACCGCATAAAGCAGTTGGGTATTCAACTAAGAAATTAACCTCTCTTAATAGATCATCAGCAATTGGAATAGTAACATCCTTTTCTTCTTCAATCTCTTCAATCTGTTCTACTATCATCTTACGGCGGCGGTTATGGTCAACTATAACTCCCTCATCCTCTAGATTAGTAAAGTAATTATTAGGTTGTGTAATCTCAATCCGGTCTTCACTTAAAAAGCGGTGTCCACGGCTCCAATTACTAGCTTCCACTTCAGCTGCAGAAAATTCTATTACCTGATTACCATATAAGCTAAGTAACCATTTAATAGGACGCGCAAAGTTCATATCTTGATTACCCCAGCGCATCGTCTTAGGAAACTCCAAATTATAAATGATCTCTTCTAAAAGATTAGGCAGCAGTTGGCTAGTTGCTTGACCTTCTTCTGTTGTACAAGCAAATACATACTCACCATTCTCTGTATCGCGAATCTCTAATTCGTCTGGAGTTAATCCCTGACCTCGAGCAAATCCTTCTCCAGCTTGAGTAGCTTCACCATTATCATCAAAAGCAATATTTTTAGCTGGGCCGCGTACCTCTTTCTCTAAATCTGCTTGTTCTTGTGCTACATCTTCAATATAAAGAGTAAGGCGCCGTGGTGTACCAGTAGCTAAAATATCACCAATCTCAACTCTATTCTGTTCGAATAGATCTTGGGCCAATTCTTCCAACCCTGCAAAAGCAGGCAGCATAAATCCTGCTGGTATCTCTTCAGTTCCAATCTCTAATAATAAATCTTTACTCATTATCAGCACCTCCAGTTAACAAAGGATGTCCCAATTCTTCTCTCTGTTCTACATAACCCTCAGCACATAATTTAGCCAAGTCTCTAACTCGTCCAATATAGTTTGTCCGCTCTGTAACAGAAATTGCTCCTCTAGCATCTAATAGATTAAAGATATGAGAACACTTCAATACATAATCATAAGCTGGTAGAATTAAACCTTTTTGGGCAATGCGCTCTGCTT
>JAWOFC010000094.1:0-4589 GCA_046482455.1 Halanaerobacter sp.
ATTAAAGAAGACAGGCGGTAAGAGCGGCACTTATTTAGCTGATGAATTAGTTGGTAGTGTCAAAGGAATCTATCTTGGTGAGCAGAGAGGAGAAGCAAAAGAGCGAATAGATAGAGTAACTATTAAAGAGGATTATGGTTTAGCAGGAGATATTCATGCTCAAGCTGGGAAGCATCAAGTTAGTCTAATAGCTATAGATTCCATAAAAAAGTATGCTGAGCCTGATGTAGAGTTAGGAACTTTTGAGGCAAATATCATTACCCAAGAGGTGGAATTAGCTACTTTAGAGGTTGGGACGAAAGTAAAGTTAGGAACAGATATTATTTTAAGAATAGATCAGATCGGTAAAGATGACGAACGAATTGAAGACCATTATTTAGCTATGTATCAAGAAGGAATCTTTGCTACTGTATTAGAAGGTGGAGAATTAGAGACTGGTGATAGAATAGAGGTCTTAATTGAGGAATAATCTATTTTAGATGCTAAAGGAGAGATAAGAGATGGTGCAGAATAAATTAGAGCCGGATTTAAGGGGAGAAGTAATTGCAATCTGCCGCAGCGAAGAGAAAGGGGAAGCAAAGGTAGAGATTAAAGAAGGCTATTTAAAAGAAGAGCATGGTTTAGAAGGTGATGCCCATGCAGGAGATTGGCACCGCCAAATTAGTCTTTTAGGTGCAGAAGATATTGATAGTATGAGAGAACAGGGGCTAGATTTAGAAGTAGGTGCCTTTGGTGAGAATATAGTGACTAAAGGATTGGAGTTATATGATCTACCGATTGGGAGTCAATTAAAGCTTGGAGATGAAATCTTATTAGAGGTAACGCAGATAGGAAAAGAATGTCATGACCGCTGTGAGATCTACCACCAAGTGGGTGATTGTATTATGCCGCGGCGAGGTATCTTTGCTAAGGTATTAGAAGGTGGTAAGCTAGAGAGCGGTCTAGAGATTGAGGTGAACTTAGATGATTAGAGTCGGTATCCTAACTTTAAGTGATAGTGGTGCAGCAGGAGAGCGAGAGGATAAGAGTGGGCCTTTAATTAAAGAGATTGTCCAAGAGATTGATGGTGTAGTAGAGTATTATAAAGTTATTCCCGATAAAAAAGAGATGATTATAGATGAATTAAATAAGATGGCTGTAGAATTAGGCTTAAATCTTATCTTAACTACAGGTGGGACAGGATTGGCTCCTAGTGACGTAACTCCTGATGCGACTAAAGAGGTGATTGAAAAAGAAGTACCCGGAATTCCAGAAGCAATTAGAGCAGATAGCTTAGAGAAGACACGTAAAGCTATGTTATCTAGAGCAGTAGCAGGAACTAAAGAAGAGGCTTTGATTATTAATCTGCCCGGCAGTCCTAAAGCTGTAGAAGAATGTTTGGCAGTAGTCTTAGATGTAATACCGCATGCTATTGAGTTATTAAAAGATAGAGTTGAAGATTGTGCTAGAGAGTAGGTGACTATAAATTGACGGCAATGCTTTCGATCGTTGGTTGGAGCAATTCAGGGAAGACAACTTTTATTACTCAATTAATTCCTAAGCTCAAAGAGAAGGGCTATAAAGTAGCTACAATTAAGCATAATGCTCATAAGTTTAAGATAGATAAACCGGGCAAAGATAGTTGGCGCCATCGAAAGGCAGGGGCAGAAACAGTTGTCTTATCTTCACAGGAGAAGGTAGCGGTGATTAAAGAAGTTGAGGCAGAGGTGCCGATTAAAGAATTAGCAGAGAATTATATAGATGATAGTTTTGATTTAGTGATTGTAGAAGGTTTTAAGAGTGGTGACTTACCTAAGATAGAAATCTTTAGACCATCTGAATCTGAAGAAGAGTATGCAGCCGCTGGAGATGAAGTCTTGTTAAGAATTATTAATGATGATGAAGAAGAGGAAGCTGATATCTTTAATGAAGAGATAGATGAGGCTGTAGCAGTAATTCTAAGAGAAGTGTTAAATAAGAGAAAGGAGTGAGGCAGAATGAAGGAAATATTAGCTGCAAAATCTGAAGATGCAATAGAAGTGAGAGCCTTTGGAGATCTTAGAAAATTGTTTTCTGAACGTGATTGGCCGCTGCCGACCTACTTTAAGTTAAAAGGAGAGCAGCCTGATGTTGAATTAGCTAAAGAGTTGGATCTGCCCATCGAAGAGATAGAGTCAGTGATTATAAATGGCAAGCCTGTTCCTTTCGGAAAAGGGATCATCAAGTCTGGGGATCGAGTAGCTTTTGTACCGCCGGGGACACCTGGACCCTATAGAGCTATTTTAGGGATGGTAGAGAATTAAGAGTTGGCAAGAACCAATCTGCCTTGTTCTGTCTGGTAGATTGGTATTTTTTTATTGTCTCTGTAAATATAATACTGCCTTGTTGCCAGTTTGGTTATAACTTATGTGATCAAATGCTTTATTAGCAAGAGCTATGCCCCGACCGCGTTCTTGAAAATCAGTTAAAGTAAGCTCTTGCTCCACTGCTGTCTGCCACTCAAATCCTTCACCTTCATCTTCAACTTCAATAAATATACTATCTTCTAGGACAGAAACTTCAACTTCAACTTTGTTCTGGTATTGTTCTGTGCCTCCATGTTCAATTGCATTGGCTGCTATTTCGTGTAATCCAATAAGCAGTTCATCTAATCGCTGGTAGTAATCGGCTAGAAATTCTTGGATTTCTTCTTTAAGCGCAGCTAATTTTTCAAACTTTGCAGGAATAGTTATTGATAATTGATCTATTCTTTTTAGATTATTGACTGCTAGAACTGTTATATCATCTTTTGGGCTACTTTGAGTAGAGAAATCTTTTAAATCTGTAATTATAGTGTCAAGTAGAATTTCTGGAGGCAGGTTATAATTATTAGCCACTATTTTTCTCAGCCGCTCTTCACCATAAATTTGACCATCAGATTTTTCTTCTACTAATCCATCGGTAGTGATTATTAGACTGCTATCCTCGTCTAATCTAAATTCTTCTGATTCTAAATCATAAAATTCAGGAGCAATAGTGTTTGAAATCGGTGGTCCTGAAACTGTTAAATCAATCAATTCCCCGCATTTAACTAAAATAGGATTAATATGTTGACCAGCATTAATATATTCTACTCGATTAGTCCGTTTGTCTATCACAAATAAAAGTAGACTAATAAAGTAATCATCAGGCAGATCTTCTAGTTGATAGCGATAGTGGATATAATCTATTAATTTATTCAAGTTTAGTTTTCCATCTAAATGATCTAATAAGTTTCTAATTGTTTCTCGCAGCTGTAAATTTAAAAATGCTCCATCCAAGCTGTGACCGGTTATATCTGAGACATATAAAATAATTTTATTGTTAAATTCAATTGCTTGATAGAAGTCAGCCCCAATTTTTGCGGCGGGACTATAAAAAGCAGCCTTTTTGACTCCATTAAAGCAAGGTAATTTAGTTGGTAATAGATGACGATGCAGTTTCTTACCTTTATTGAACTGTTCTCTGAGTTGGGCTTCTTGTTTCTTTCTTTCCGTAATATCCTGAACAAAAGCAAAGATATAATCTTTGTTGTGATATTCTAAATACCGGGCTGTTATTTGAGCTGTGAAGGTAGTACCTGCTTTAGTTTCGAGCTCTCTTTCGAGATTTATATTCTCTTTAGTCTCCACTGCTTGCCATAGCTGTCTTAGATTTTTAGTTGAATAGTTTGGATCGAAATCAGTTACTTTTTTCTTTAATAGTTCATCTTGACTATAATCGAATAATTTAGAAGCTTTCTCATTAGCATATTCAAATTCACCCTGTGGGGTATGGCGGATAATTCCTATGGGAGCTTTGTCAACTAAGAACTGATTCATCTTTAATTCATATTCTAGTTCTTTCCTTGCAGTGATATCAATAAAAACAGTAATAAATTTATTTTTTCCCATAGGATAGGCAAATATTTGATACCATCTCTCTAGTGGGGCAGAAAAACTAGTAAACCGCTTACTTTTTTGAGTCTGGACAACTTTTCCATACTCTTGAATAAACTCTGTCTCTTCTAAGCCGGGTATCACTTCCGTAGCTCGTTCTCCAATCACCTCTTCAGCTTTTAGACCTGTCTGTTCTTCAAAAGCTTGGTTACAGTCTAAAAAGCGGTAGTCAATGGGATTATCCTGTTCATCAAAAATCATTCGATGCAGGGCAAATGCTTGTAAAGAATTAGCGAATAAACTCTGATAAAAACTTTTATCTTTTAGAGTAAAAGACCTATAAGCTAAGACCGCTAATTTTTCCGAACCTTTAAAGGCAGTTGCTTCAACTGTAAATAGTTCTTTCTCCCCTGGCTTAAAAGAGAACTGATTAAAAGTAAATTGACTCTTTTGCTTAGCAATTACAGATTTGATCCCATCTAGTACCTTATTAGTTTTTTCTATATAATTCTGACTTGTTTTAAGATAGTCAATATAGTTACTCCCCTCACAAGGTCTCCCTTGAAAATAAATTGAAGTCTGTAAAAGGTCTGCCCCGGCATTATTAGCATATTTAATAATTCCATTAGCATCGATTATTAATATCGGAAGTAATAGAGAATCAAAGATATTATTTAATCTTCTTTCTGAGAGATGTTCCATATTATACCATCT
>JAWOFC010000048.1:0-6598 GCA_046482455.1 Halanaerobacter sp.
CTAAAGGATTGCGCAGCATACTCTGCATTACAGCACCAGAGATTGCTAAACCCGACCCTGCTACTAGGGCTGTTAAAATGCGCGGGAGGCGAATATTTAAAATAATTGCTTGGGCTTTTTGACTTCCTGCGCCTAATAGAACAGATAATATCTCTCTTAGTGAAATTTGGACTGCACCATTAACTAAAGACCAAATAGCTGCTGTGAAAATTAGAATGATTAGAATAATAGTTAGATATATCTTCTTATTTTGACTTACTTGATAATCATTTATTATATCGTCTTTTCGGCTCAATCAAGTCACCCCATTATTGACATAATAGCTTAATTTAAATTCAACTTCTTGTATCCACCATAACTCTTAGCTAATTCATCATATACTTCTCCACCTACAAACTCTTGATAGATTTCATCTGCCTTTTGCTCAGCATCTATATCTTTAAACTGCTCCGGATAGATTACTTGACCCATATAATAGGTATTAGCTAAAATAGTAGATGGATTTCTATTATAATAGGCATAAGGTAAGATACCATAAATTTCTCCGTCCTCAATAGCCTCAATAGTCTGGTATTCAGAATTATTAGTTAAATCTCGCTCGATTAAATTGCGATTCATCTCATCAACGAAGATAATCTCTGGATCCCAATCAACTAATTTCTCTTTGCTAATCATCACTGAATTAACCTGCTTAACCTCTTCTTGTGAGCTAAAATAGTCTAGATTTAAAAATTCAAAGGGCGGAAAAGGAATCTTAGTCGAAACAATGCCGTGTCCTCCCTGATGGGAGATTCCTCCAGCATAGACCCTCTTCTCTTGTTCAATCCCAGCTGTCCTCTCCTTTAAATCGCTAATTAAATCTTCTGTATAAGCAATTAACTCTTGGGCTCTTTTTTCTTTATTTAATACTCTGCCAATCAACTGCCATGCCTCATATAATAGTTCATCTCGGCTCGGCCCTAAATCAACATACTTAATCCCTAACACAGGAATACCAGTCTTTTTTTCTAAACTTTTAGCCTCTCCTGGGTCACCATAAAAAAAGATCAGATCTGGGTTTTGAGCCAAAATCAACTCAGCATCCCCACCATGCGGCGGTCCTATCACAGGTAGTTCATCTAACTCCGGATGAGCTATATTATAAGGGCCACCCCACTCTCCCCAATTCTCTCGCTCTTCACCTTCTTCCACACCTACTACCCTATTTAGCACCTGCATATGGGTTAATAATCTTAAAGAGCCTGGTCCAACTGCTACTACACGCTCAACCTCTTGGGGCACTTCTACCTTACGCCCAAACATATCAGTAATCTCACGCTGCGGCTCTTCTTGGGGCTGAGTACAACCGCCAAATAAAATTAAGATAGATAATAATAGACAGATTAATAATCGCCTCTGCTCTTTCAACTCCTACACTCCTCTCTTAATAATCTAACTTATTTAACTTACCTGTCTGATAGCCGCCTAAATCTAGGGCAACATAATCAAAACCAAACTCCTGTAACTTCTGATTAATCTCCTCCATTCGATCTAAATTAAAGAACTTAGTCTGTTCTTCAAGAGCTACTTCTATTCTTGCTACTTCACAGTGGTATCTAACCCGCAGTTCTTCAAAACCTAACTGTCTTAGATAATCCTCTGCTCTCTCTACTAAATCTAATTTTTCTTGACTAATCTCTTCTCCATAAGGAAATCTAGTGGCTAAACAGGTCGTGGAAGGAAAGTCCCAAGTAGATAAGTCTAAACGCTTCGATAGTTGGCGCACCTCTGCTTTATTTAATTTTGCTTCTTGGAGCGGACTTCGTACTCCTAACTCTTCAATTGCCTGGGCACCAGGACGATAATCACCTACATCATCAGCATTAGTACCATCTATTACAGCACAATCACCTGCAAACTCCTGTAAGTGAGTAAATATCTTATGTTTACAGTAATAACACCTATCACTAGGATTATCCTTGATCTCCTCCATCAATGCACCATCAATCTCTAATATCTGATGTCCGATTCCAATCTCTTGCGCCATCTTTTTAGCCTGTCTTATCTCTTCCTCAGCATGGATAGGCGCCTTAGCAGTAACTGCTATAGCATTAGCACCTAAAACATCATAAGCAACTTTAGCTAATAAAGCACTATCAACACCGCCTGAAAAAGCAATTACTACCTTCTCAAGCTCAGCTATAATATCTTGTAATCTATTATACTTTGCTGTTAAGTCCATCTTTAACCCCCCAAAAGATAAATTGACAATTGATAATGGATAATTAAATTCAAAACCAAACACTCAAAAGATTAACATTATAGCTCTGGTTGAGCAGTAGTTAGATTCAATTTACTATGCTTAACACCTTTTAAACCGCTTAATTTATGGGCCACCTTCTGAATCTTTGCTGTTGGCCCTTGAATTACTATTACCTCTAAACAGTGCTGTTGGTCTAAATATAAATGCAAATTTGATTTAAACAGGCAGTTATAATTACACTCAATCCCGACTAACTTATCAGGAAGATTGCGCTGTTGATGATTATAGATCAAAGTTAAGACACCAATCACTTCATCGAACTCACTTTGTGCCTTCTCAGTTACAATCTTATCTCTAATCAAATCTCGAATTGCTTCCGAGCGATTATCATAAGTTCCCTCAATTAGCTGATCAAACTCTTCTAATAAATCCTCATTAACTGAAACCCCAAACCTCTTTAAATCTGCCACTTCACCACCCCCCCAATTATAGTTTACAGTTAACAGTTAACAGTTAACAGTTAAAGTCAAAAACATAAAGTCAAAACATTAAAAACAGTTGATACAGTTTTTGTGGTTTTCACGAAGGGGTTTGTTAAGACCCGCAGGACAGTCTACAGTTAAAGTCAAAACATTAAAAACAAAAGATTAACTGCATCAACATGTTATTCGTGACACATAACTTATATTCGTGTTACATATGGATTTCTAGATACCTCTCTTAATTCCTGCCTTCAATTATAATTCGTCAAAAAAAATAAATTAATGGGCTAGCGCCCATTAATTTTAATCAACTCTCTTAAGTTTTTACTTCTTCTCCTGATTTATAACTAATCTCTGGTATATATCTAATTACAAGGAAGACTAGAGCAATAATTAACCACCCAGTAAGACTGAAACTGCCGTCTACAAAGGCATAGTTAACAAAACTACCTACAATTAAAGTTGTAACCATCATAATTGTAGCCGACTTTAACATATCCCAGACTCCAATCTCGCGAATTAAGACTACAAAAGTGGCTACACAAGGGAAATAGATTGTCAAGACAGTACTAGCTACAACTAACTGCTTAGCCGTCAGATCTAAAGGTGCTAACATTCCCATAGCTAAATCCTTACGCAAAAACCCAATCAATAAAGCTGTAATAGCTTCTTGGGGTAAGCCAAAGGCAGCATTTAATACTGGTCCAAAATTAACTGCTAAAAAGTCAAAAACGCCTAAAAAATAGAGCAGATTAGCAATAAAGACACCCAAAAGCATATAAGGTACAGCCTCTTTTAAGAAACTAGTTACTCTCATCCATAACTTCTTCAAGACTGTCATTAAACTCGGCACTCTAAAGGGTGGAATCTCTAGCAAAAGGTCAGAACTAAAACCAGGCATTAACTTGTCCATTAAGAGGCCGACCGTAAACCAGACAATGATTAAGATTAAGAAGACATGGAGTAAATATCCTCCCCCATGAGGTCCTAAGAGTCCAAAAATCATTGCCATCTGAGCTGTGCAGGGCACAGAGATTGCCATTAAGGTACTAGCGATAAATTTCTCCCGTCTACTATCTAGATTACGCACTGCTAAAGCAGCCGGCACATTACAACCCAGACCTAAAATCATAGGAATTACTGAAAAGCCATGTAATCCTACCCGATGCATAATATTATCAACTAAGGTAGCTAAACGGGGTAAATAGCCTGTATCTTCTAATAACCCTAAGATAAAATAAAAAGCTATAATATAAGGTAAGACTGCTGCAAAAGGAATAAAGATTCCTGTCGTTAACATTCCCAGCGACTGTTCAAAATCTATGCTGCCATTAATCAAATTACCGATTAAGAGTTCATGGATAAAAGTTTCACTACCGAGAAACTGGCTTAATTGAGTTATTACCGGTCGATAGAGGTTTTCAAAAAAAGGTTCCCCGACATTACCGATCAATCCTTCTCCAATGAAACGAATAACTTTAAAAGATAAGAATAAAATCATAATAGCAATTGGAATTCCTGTCAGGGGCTTCACTGTAGCATCTTCAAACCATTCCCAAAAAGTCTCTCTATGACCTTCAATCTGCTGCGTCTCTTCAATAATCTCACCAATTTTAGCCCAGCGTTCTTCAGTACTTCCATAGTCTCTATCGACTATCTCATCATAATGAAAATTATAAGTAATATCCTTAATACCGCGATTCTTAATAGCAGCAGCAGGAATTACTGGCACACCTAAAATCTCTTCTAACCTATCTACATCAATCTCAATCCCTTTATGCTCTGCTTCATCACACATATTTAAGACTACAATGACCGGAACATCTTCTTCTAATAACTGTAAGGTTAAATTTAAATTCCGCTCTAAATTAGTAGCATCTAAGACATTAACTACTAAATCTCCTTTATCTAACATATCAACTGCTACTTCTTCAGCTTCGTTGGTCGGATTTAGAGTATAAGTGCCGGGCACATCAATAATATTAACCGTCTTATCGCGCCAGCTTCTTTGGCCCTCAGTATATTCAACAGTCGTACCTGAATAATTAGAGGCAGTTACATTAGTACCTGTTAATCGTGAAAAGATAACGCTCTTACCTACATTAGGATTACCCATTAAGAGAACATTCATCTTATTCTACCTCCACCATTATCTTTTTAGCCATACCGTGACCAATAGCTACCTTAGCATTATCAACTTTAACAGTTACTGGTCCACCAACAAAAGAATCATTCACTTTTGTTATCTCTTTACCTGCTCTAACTCCTAAATTATTCAACTTCTCTTCTAATCCACAACCCCCATCTATTCCAACCACTTTAGCTGCTTCATCTTCACTTAATTGATGTAGAGTTATCGTCTCCATTCTGACCCCTCCAGATGATTTTGAAATTTATTTTCAATTAAACCCAAAAAAACAAAATCTTTCATGATAATTATAATTATATATTAATAAATGAAACTAATTGTCCTTCTCTGGTTAATTATATGCAATTTATAGATTCCTGTCAAGACGAAAACTCCCGCCCTAAGGCGAGAGCTTTAACTTGATATAGAGTTGTTTAGAGCTTCTCCATTAACAGCTACAGTCACTCTGATCTTCTCCACTATAAGGACAGCCAATACATTTGGCCCCTTTTCTCTTTTCAACAATAATCTTTGCAGTTGCCCCTGTTATTATCGTCAATATCACTACAGCTACAATTAAATTCATCATAATTATCACTCCTAAGCACTGACAGTTAATTCAGACTGTACTTCTTTAGGTTCAGCTTCCATGAAGTATACAATAACACCTATCATTACTGAAGCAGCTATTAAACCTGGCACAAAACCATTACCTACAGCTCCTGTTGTGATCAGCGTTCCAACCTGATAGGTAATAAAGGAAGCAATATATCCTATACTAAACTGGAAACCAATTGCACCCCATAACCACTTCTTACTCTCTAATTCAGCATTCATTGCTCCAATAGCAGCAAAACACGGCGGAGTGAATAAGTTAAAGACTAAATATGATAGAGCAGCTACTGAAGTTAAACCCATCACACTTGCTACACTCTCTGCATTACCTACTAAAGCGAACTCTTCTGGATTTATAAAGTTCGTGATCGAATAGACTACTGCTAGAGTACCAACTACATTCTCCTTAGCTATAAAACCAGTAATTGCTGCTGCAGCTAACTGCCAAGTTCCAAAACCGAGCGGGATTAATAATAGAGAAAATGGTGAAGCAAGATTTGCTAAGATACTCGTCTGCTGTGCACCTTCTGCCACAACCTCAAACTGCCAGTTAAATGTCTGCATAATCTGAACTGCTGCATTACAGATAAGGATAATTGTACCAGCCTTAACTACAAATGCTTTCCCGCGTGAGAACATTGAAATAGTAGCCCGCTTAACACTTGGAAATCTATACTCCGGCAGCTCCATAATGAAAGGCGATCTTTTGCTCTTGTCGCCAGTTATCGCTCTTACAATCAATGCTCCTATAATAATAATTCCAATCGCTAAGAAATACATCATTGTACCTACCCAGCCTGCACCATTAAAGAATACTCCTGCAAATAAGGCAATCACAGGCAGCTTAGCTCCACAAGGCATAAAGGGTGTTAACATTGCCGTAGTTCGTCTCTGTCTATCATCTTTAATCGTTCTTGTTGCCATCACACCTGGAATTGCACAACCAGTCCCAATCACCATCGGAATAATTGATCTACCTGATAGACCAACCTTCTTAAAGAAACGATCCATCACAATAGCAACGCGAGCCATATAACCGCTATCTTCAAGTAAGGCTAATAAGAAGAAGAGTACCATAATCAGCGGTAAGAATCCAACAACTGCTCCTACACCACCAATAATCCCATCTAA
>JAWOFC010000247.1:0-10870 GCA_046482455.1 Halanaerobacter sp.
AATAAAGCAACCATGAATTCCACAGGATAATAAGTTTTCAAATAAGCAGTGTAATAACTCACATAAGCATAGGCGGCACTCATACTACTCTTCCTTTCACAAGCCAATTTTATTTAATCGTTGTAGTCTGGACTATATCATACACTTTACTTATCATAAAGGTTCTTTATTATAGTCTCTGAAGGTCCTTCTTTTAATAGATTAAAAGAAGTTTCCCTGCGAATTGCCCAATCCTTAAATTTGTTACCATATCGTTGTGATTAGCAACGCTTTCTCAACCGTTACCAATTGAGATTGGTATTTAAGGCTCTAAGGGGTTTCTCGCAATTTAAAAGATTTTTCCATAGTAAGTCACCTTACTAGGCCACAATATATTTATGGGCCTTATTAAAGCCATAACCACCAAAATATTCGATTAATTCAAATAGTTCTTCCGCAAGTTCACGAGTATAACCATTTTCTGTAGTTCCCTCAATGAATTTTTTTCTCTGTTCTTTCATAATTTTTTCCTTTTTTTTGCCAATCCCCCGGCGCAAAATATCTGCTTGGCCAAGAGAAAAACCTGCAATCTCCTGTACAAGCTGCATTATCTGCTCCTGATATAGTATCACTCCATAAGTTGGCTCTAGGATCTCTTTTAAATCAGGATGAGGATATTCAATCTCTTCTTCTCCATGGCGGCGGGCAATATAATCATCCACCATCCCACTGCCTAATGGCCCTGGGCGATATAAAGCAAGTAAAGCAATTATATCTTCCAATTCTTCTGGCTCTAATTTAGTAATCAAGCGGCGAATTCCATCACTCTCTAATTGAAAAACACCTAAAGTATAACCAGAACTCAATAACTCAAATACTTCCTCATCTCCAAATCCTATCTCATCTAATTCTAAATCAACCTGCTTAGTCTCCCCAATTAAATCTAAAGTCTTATCAATCACTGTTAGATTTCTTAGCCCTAAAAAGTCCATCTTCAACAGACCTAAATCTTCTAAGTCATCCATTGCATACTGCGTCGTCACTTCACCGCCATTTTGATAGAGCGGAGTATATTCAGTCAGCTCTTCTTTAGTAATTACTACCCCTGCTGCATGGGTAGAAGCATGGCGCGGCAGTCCTTCTAAACGCGCTGCATAATCTAATATTTCTTCTACTTCTTCATCTTCTTGATACATCTGGGCCAAATCATTCGACTCTTCAAGAGCTTCAGCAATCATTCCTCCATGAATTGCTTTAGCTATCTTGTCTGTCTTATCATAATCAACATCTAAGACTCGCCCTACATCACGTACAGCTGCTCGAGCAGCCATCGTCCCAAACGTAATAATCTGGGCTACTCTATCTTGTCCATATTTCCTTGTTACATACTCAATTACTTCATCCCGACGCTCATAACAGAAATCAATATCGATCTTTTACACCCCTGATTTCTCAGTATTTAATAGGGAATAGACCATATCTTCACCTTGTTTTGAATTTGATTTTTAGATTTACTCATTACTCATTACTCATTACTTGATAATTAAGGTGTCTCCCACTTCGCCTTAACCACAGACTCAGGCTACGCTCCTTTGAGCTGGTCGTTGAACTTTCTCCTGTTCGGAGCTTAGCTGCTGGTATTCCAATCTTTACAATTTTTCACCATCACATTTAAGCATATTTCATCTTTTCGTTGTGGTTTGTAAAGCTCTAAGGAATTTCCAGCAATTCAAGAGACTTATCATTAACTGTTCCCAGCTAATTCGACATCTCACTGCACAGGCAGTGAGTTATCTGGCATTGACACACGTTCGGGATTTAAAAATCTTTCAAATAACAAGTCATGTTCTAAAGGGTCAATTGTAGTAATATCCAAGGCATAGGAGACAATACTAGAAGCTGCACTCCCACGGCCCGGTCCCACAATAATATCACACTCCTTAGCATAACGCACAAAGTCCATCACAATTAGAAAATAAGCCGGATATCCCATCTGATTAATGACCTCTAATTCATAATCAATTCTTTCTTCAACCTCAGGCGTTACCTGTTCATATTTTTCTTGGGCACCTTGATAGACTAATTCCCTTAAATAAGATTCTAGACCTTCTCCCTCAGGCACTTCATAATCAGGCAGTAGAGTCTGTGCAAAGTTAAAGTCTAGATGACAGCGTTGGGCTATCTTAGCTGTATTCTCAATTGCTGCAGGATAATTACTAAACAGCTCTTTCATTTCTTCCTGTGACTTAAAATAAAATTGATCATTAGGAAATTCCATTCTGTCTTCATCACTTACTTTCTTACCTGTCTGAATACATAATAAGACATCATGAGCTTGAGCATCATCTTGTTCTAAATAATGCACATCATTAGTAGCTACTAAAGGTACATCACATTCTCGACTTAGTCTAATCAATTCATTATTGACTTCTTTCTCTTCTTTTAAGCCGTGGTCTTGCAGCTCTAAGAAGAAATTATCAGCTCCAAAAATAGAACGATAATCCTCTACTTCCTCCTTAGCTAACTCAAACTGTCTATTTTGAATTAAGCTTTCAATCTTCCCTGCTAAGCAGCTGCTTAAAGCAATTAAACCCTGGCTATATTCTGCTAGTAATTCTTTATCAACACGCGGTTTATAGTAAAAACCATCTAAATAAGCTATTGAAACTAACTTCAATAAGTTACGATAGCCCTGCTTATTCTCTGCTAATAAGGCTAAATGATAATTCTCTTTATTACGAACATCCTTCTGTTGATGGTCTTTAGCTACATATAACTCACAACCAATAATCGGTTTTAGCCCCTGCTTTTTTGCTTCTTGATAGAACTTAATTGCCCCAAATAAGACACCATGATCAGTTAAAGCAACAGCAGGCATATCTTCTTCTTTGGCCTTGTGCACTAAATTTTCAATACGTGCTGTACCATCTAATAGACTGTATTCACTATGATTGTGCAGATGAACAAAATCAGCCATCTCTTCACCTCCTGAAATAATTGATAATTGACAATTTAAAATTGCCAATTAAAATCCAAAAACATAAAATCAAAAAATCAAACGATAAAATAATCTACAATATTTTTTAACCGAGAGTACTGTGAAAATATTTTCTTATTAATTAAGTATTTAATCATCTAAGCATTTAATCCTCCTTTAAATTTAATCTAGATTATAGATTTAGAGAAATATATATTATTTTGCAGGAAAATATTTTATTATGTAGAAATATATAATAAGGAAATCTATTTTAAAGGGGGTTTTATCTAATGATGGATAAATGTCCGTATATTTATAGGTGTCCCTTCAAAGATTCGTTGTTAGCTCAGAATACTGATTTAATCAAAGAATATCTCAATACTCCTGGTGTCCTGACTACAGAACAGTTCTCACAGGCTCATATGCGCAGATACTGCAGGGGAGATTATACAGAATGTGCTCGTTTTAAAGTAGTTGATAGTCTTGGAGTTGATAACTTACCAAAGAATTTATTACCCCATGAGGTAGAACGAGCTGAAAAAATATTAAATAAGCGCTCTCAATATTGACCATTCTGCTCACGGGGATAAAAGCCCGTGTTTTTTTATTTTCTCACTGCTTTTAATTCGTACAAGTTAAGCATAATCTCTCCTACCTACTAATAAGTATTAATATAGCGCTATTTTTAAGTTAGCAGGTGATAGTATGGAAAGAATTGTTATTGTTTTCTTCATTTCTTTAGGGGTGGTAACTGGAGGAGCAATTATTGGTAGTGTAGGCGCTACTTTAACTGCTAATCCACCTCTAAAAGAGATGCTCAAAATCAGTCGTGAGATTAAACTATGGGCTATAGTAACGGCTATCGGGGGTACTTTTTCTAATCTTAAAACATTTGAAGGTAGTCTGTTGGAAGGGAAGTTTATGATTATCATTCAACAGTTTGTTATTCTCACAACTGCTTTTTTGGGGGCCCAATTAGGGGTGTGGCTTATTTCTAATCTTAGTGGAGGCAGTTAAATTGGCTTTTAAATTCTTAACTTTGACTAAAAACCAACTCTTACTCCTCGGAGCAGTATTTATACTAGGAGTTATTCTCGGCAGCAGCACTATTAATCTAATCATAGGTCGGCAGTTAGACCAATTATTATATGAAAGAAAGAAACTAATTGCTAAAATCAATAAGCAGCAGACAAAACTAAATAAATTAGAAAAGAGCTTAGCCCAACAGAAAAGACCTGTTATCCAAAACATAAATATAGAGATTATAACTAAATTAGATAAACATATCCAACAAGATTTAGAAGAAGAACTATTTAAACTCTTAAATAATTTAATTGGACGTGACATAGCAAAAATAGATACAGAATTACTTGCTACTAATTTAGAAGATAGAATTATTAAGACTGAAGATGAAAATTATAAGTCAGATCTGAAATGGATGATAATTAATCGTACTGCGCATTTTAAATTTATTATTAAAGAACTAGATGATAATTAAAAGCGATTTTACAAAAGTAAGACAGCCCCTGAGGGCTGTCTTTAAAAGATTATTTAGCTAATTCTTTTATCTTTTCTCCTGCTCTCTTTAACTTTTCTTCTGCTGCTGCATAAGAGAGTCTCAAATAGCCCTCTTTGCCAAAGAAAGAACCAGGGATAGTCGCTACTCCTGCCTGATGCAGTAATACCTCAGCTAACTGCTGATCATCATCGATTACTTTACCATTAATTCCAGAATTAATCATTCCTTTAACATTAACGAACAAGTAAAAAGCTCCCTGAGGCTTAATAGCTTTAATCCCGGGAATAGAATTCATCAAATTAACTAATAAACCTCTACGCTTTTTAAATGCTTTAACCATCTTCTTAGTTGGTTCTTGGCTTCCGTTGAGTGCTGCCGTACTAGCCTTTTGAGCAATCGAATTCGGATTAGAAGTACTGTGACTTTGTAAACAGCCCATTGCTGTAATTACATCTTTAGGAGCAGCAGCATAGCCTATTCGCCACCCTGTCATTGCATAAGCTTTTGAGACACCATCAATAACAATTGTCTTCTCTTTCACTTCTTCTCCCAAAGATGCAATACTGACTGCTTTTTGGTCATAAGTAATCTTTTGATATATCTCATCTGAAACGATTAAGATATCATGTTCAAGAGCTACTTCTGCAATTTCTTGCAGTTCATCCTTTGTATATACAGCTCCAGTTGGATTACCAGGACTATTAATAATTACTGCTTTAGTATCATCAGTGACTGCAGAATCAAATTCCTGGGCTGTCATCTTAAAAGAATTCCCTTCCCTTGTTTCAACAGGAACTACTCTACCCCCAGCAAACTTAATCTGCTCTGGATAACTAACCCAATAAGGAGCTGGTAGAATAACTTCATCATCCTCTTCAATAATAGATAATAAAGCATTGAATAGAGCATATTTTGCCCCACTAGTCACTATAATCTGATTACTATCATAATTCAAATCTCGTTGGGCCAAATCCTCAGTAATAGCCTCCCGTAATTCTTTAATTCCAATTGTTTCTGTATAACCGGTAAACCCATTATTTATAGCATCAATCGCAGCTTGATTAATATGCTGTGGAGTATTAAAATCAGGTTCTCCAGCCCCTAGACTGATTACTTCTTTGCCAGTCTCTTTTAGTTTTTTAGCCTCAGTACTAATCGCCAAAGTAGGAGAAGCCTCCAATTGTCTAACTTTTGCTGACAATTCCATCTTTTTCATTCTCCTTCCCACATTAAGTTATTTTTCCCAGCAACTACAGAAATATTTTCTTAATCTCTTTTATTGGCCTTAACTCTCTGCTTCTTATCTAAAGTTTTTTTTCGCAGCCTAATATTTTCAGGTGTTATTTCAATTAATTCATCATTAGCAATATATTCTAATGCATCTTCTAAACTCAACTCAGTTACTGGTGTCAAGACCATTGCTTCATCAGAACCTGCTGCTCTCATATTATCTAATTTTTTCTGTTTACAGACATTAATATCTAAATCTTGATTACGAGCATTAGAACCAACGATCATCCCTTCGTACGCTTTAGCACCTGGTTTTACAAAAATATCGCCCCGCTCTTGAGCAGTAAAGATTCCATATCTCGTTACCTCTCCTGCTCTATCTGCTACTATAGAACCAGTATCTGCTTGATTGAATTCACCTTGATAAGGGCCAAAGTGAGAGAAAGTATGAGTTAAAATACCTTCACCTTTAGTCTTAGTCAAAAAATGAGATCTAAAACCAATCAATCCCCGTGCAGGAACATCAAAAAAGAGGCGCATTCTTGTCTGACTGAGCGATTCCATACTCTGCATCTCGCCTTTTCTCTTACCTAACTCTTCAATCACTGTGCCCATATACTCTTCGGGCACATCAACTACAGCTCTCTTAATTGGCTCTAGCTTTTCTCCATCTTCTTCTTTAATAATAACTTCTGGCTTAGAGACTTGAAACTCATAGCCCTCACGGCGCATAGTCTCCATTAAAATAGCTAAGTGCAGTTCGCCTCGCCCAGATACTTTAAAGTTATCTGCATCTATCTCTTCCACTTCTAAAGCTACATTCTTTTCTAACTCTTTCAATAATCTATCTTTTAATTGCCGCGAAGTGACATACTTCCCTTCTCGCCCCGCTAAAGGACTATCGGTAGCTTTAAAGTTAACACTAACAGTAGGTTCTTCAATATTAATAAAAGATAAAGCTTCTGGATTATCCTTATCAGCTATTGTCTCACCAATATTAATATCTTCCATCCCTGCAATTGCTACAATATCACCAACTTCGGCCTCTTCGACCTCTGCTCTATCTAAACCTTGATAAGTATATAACTTATTAACCTTCTTATACTCAACACTCTCATCATTTTTACAGATAGCTACTTCTTCACCTTCAGAGATTTTTCCTCTATTAACCTTGCCTAAAGCCATCCTTCCTACATAGTCATTATATTCAATAGTAGTTACAACCGTTTGTAATGGCGCATCTTTTTCACCTTCTGGAGCTGGAATATGTTCTACAATTGACTCAAATAAAGGCGTTAAATCATCATTACTACTATCTAGCTCTAATTGAGCATAACCTTCTAATGCCGAAGCATAGACAACTGGAAATTCAATCTGTTCTTCATCAGCTCCTAATTCAATAAAGAGATCTAAAATCTCATCAACTACTTCCTCTGGACGCGACTCAGGGCGGTCAATCTTATTAACTACTACTACAGGTTTTAAATCTAATTCCAATGCTTTAGTTAGTACAAACTTAGTCTGAGGCATTGGACCTTCGAAAGCATCAACTACTAGTAAAATCCCATCCACCATCTTTAAAATTCTCTCTACTTCACCACCAAAGTCAGCATGACCTGGTGTATCAACAATATTTATCTTAGTATCATCAAAATTAACTGCTGTATTCTTAGATAAAATTGTGATTCCTTTTTCTTTCTCTAAATCATTATTATCCATCACTCTTTCTTCTACTTGCTGATTAGAGTGAAAAATACCACTCTGTTCTAATAAAGAATCTACTAAAGTTGTTTTCCCATGGTCAACATGGGCAACTATTGCTATATTTCTAATGTCATCTCTAGTTATCATCATTTTCCCCCTTGCAACAAACTAATATCAAGTTTAGATTATAATATGCAAACTAAATTGTCAACTATTTTTGGGTTAAAAAAAGCACCCATCAACAGGTGCTTTTTTATAAACTGATTATAATTTAACCATTTCTCTTTGTTGATTATCAAAAGTAGCTATCTTTTCATAACCAATATCAAGCAGCATCTCTCTTACTTCAGCTAAATTTTCTCCTACTCTATCAGCTCGATGAGCATCAGAACTCATTGTAACCTTAATTCCTAACTGATAAGCCTTCTCTAAAATACCGCGGCTAGGATAGAACTCATCTGCTGGTTTATTACGCCCATTAGTATTCACTTCAATTACTAAGTCTTCTTCGGCAATTACTTCTAAAGTAGGGGTCACTAATTCTACTACATCACTAGCCGGTCTAAAATTGAAAACTTTTATTAAGTCTAAGTGACCTAACATTTCAAATAGACCAGACTTAGCTGCTCCTTCCACATATTCAAAATATGTCTTATATAACTCATCTATCTCCCATTGATCATATTCATCCTTATAATCAGGATGGTCAAACATCCAGTCATCAAGATAATGGATAGAACCGATCGCATAATCTAAATCGAACTGAGCTAAAAAATTAGCAATCTCTTCTTCTTCACCTGGAGTATAATCCATTTCAATTCCTGCTCTAACCTCTACTTCAGGAAACTCTTTACCTACCTCTTTAATCAATTCAAAATCAAACTGCTCATAGTAGCGGTTATGATCTGTGAACCCAATCTCTTTAACATTCATTTCTACAGCTTGGACCAAAAATTCCCTAATATCTGCTGCAGTTCCTTCTCTATCTTCATGCCCTAATAGATGTATATGATAATCTACTAACATTGATCTCCTCCTCAATATAAAAAAACTTATCTTCTCCGTATAGCTCTAAGCTATCTAATTTATTACCTACTTACTACTCCTAGCTCAAAGTTTCTTAAACTTTTTCATCGGCAGCTAACTTAACCTTTATCTTACGAGTACGGGGACCATCAAACTCTGCTAGAAAGATTCCTTGCCAAGTTCCTAACACAAGTTCTCTATCTCTAATAATAATTTCTTCTGAAGCCCCTAGTAAACTAGACTTAAGATGGGCAGCTGAATTTCCTTCCTGATGTTCATAATTATCATCCCACGGAATTAAATCACTTAACTTAGTTAAGATATCTTTAGCCACAGCAGAATCGGCACTCTCATTAATTGTAATTGCTGCTGTAGTATGAGGTACAAAAATTAGACAACTTCCATTCTTTACATGCCACTGTTCAACTATCTTAGCAATCTTTTTAGTAATATCAACTAATTGGTCATGTTCTTTAGTCTCTACTGTAAATTGAGTGAACATCATATTTATCACCTCTATTAAAAGTTTTATAGTCTTTGCAGGTAAATAATTTACTAAATTTATAATATTGAAGGTCATTACAAATTACTGTCTACTACCAAATGAATTGAGAATGTTCAATAGACAATTAAGTTCAAAAACATAAAATTGAAAGACTAAGAGTATTAATCTCTGTGAACAAAAACTATCAGCTTGCAATAATTCCTATTCGAGAAGTTGATTTGATTATTAAACTTATGCTTAGGCTTAGTCCAATTATATCAATTAAATCTAATAATTTTAAGTGCTTATTTGCTTTATTTCTTAAAAACTTAACTTTTAATAATAATAATGATTGCTATAACCAATGTTACTCCAATTAAAATTAATGGAAGTCGCATCTTCTCACCTCTTAATTCTTTTTTTCTTGTGACTCCTCTGTATATAATTTCCTATCAACATATCCTGTATGTAGTAACTGCTGTGATTTTTCTCCATGAGGCTTTTCTAAAAATTCATCATAAAGTTTCTCTACAAAAGGATTTTCATGGGCTTTACGATGTTCTTTGCCCCGGTCTGCTTTTACTAATCCCTCAGCTCTCTTGACAAATTTATCTCCTAGCTCACGCCAACTATCACAGTCTGAATAATTTGGCTGACCACCACCACCCACACAACCGCCATTAGGACAAGCCATTACTTCTACAAAATCATAATCTGCTTCTCCTGACTGCAGCTTATCAATCAATTTTCTAGCATTACCTGTGCCGCGGGCTACTGCAGCTTTAATAACTCTACCATCTCCCAAATCAATAATTCCTTCTTTAAAGTCTTTACCCCTCACTTCTTCAAACTCTACTCTATTTAACTCTTCATCAGTTAATTCTTCATAAACAGTGCGCAGTGTAGCCTCACAGACCCCACCAGTAGAACCAAAAATAACTCCTGCCCCTGAAGCATAGCCCATAGGTTCATCATACTCTGTTTCTGGCAACTTAGTTAAATCCAAACCTGCTTCTTGAATCATCTCGCCTAATTCTTCAGTAGTCAAATTGCAATCAACATCTCTATCCTGCCCACTATCATTCATCTCTTCACGTGCTGCTTCATATTTTTTAGCTACACACGGCATTACTGAAACAGAGAATATATTAGCAGGGTCAACTTCAGCTTGCTGGGCATAATAGGTCTTTACTAAAGCACCAAAAACCTGCTGCGGCGACTTACAAGAAGATAGATGGGGAATTAATTCTGGATAGAAGCTTTCACAGAATTTAACCCAGGCTGGACAACAAGAAGTAAACTGTGGTAAATCTTCCTCACTTGCTAAGCGCTCCATTAATTCATGCCCCTCTTCTAAAACTACTACATCTGCCCCAAAACAGTCATCAAATACTCTATCAAAGCCTAATCTCCTTAAAGCAGTTACTAACTGTCCAGTTACTAGACTACCTGTTTCTAAACCAAACATTTCACCAATTGTAACTCTAATCGCTGGAGCAGTCTGGATCACAACATGTTTATCTGGATCCCTTAAAGCATCCCATACTTTCTGCTTATCATCTTTAGCATGTAAGGCTCCTGTAGGGCAGACTAAAATACATTGGCCACAAGTAATACAAGGAGTATCCATCAAACTATCATTAAAGGCAGGCCCTGCTACTGTTCCAAAGCCTCTTTCTAAAATATCATAAATATGTACCTCCTGAACTACAGAACAGACTTCAATACATCTTCGACACATGATACATTTACTCGGTTCTCTAACAACTGATGGAGAGAGATCATCAATTGGATACTCATTCTTTGCCCCTTGTAGACCAATCTCTCTAATCCCAAACTGTTTAGCTAATGACTGCAGTTCACAGCCCATATTTGCTGCACAGGTTAAACAGTCAAAAGGATGGTCAGATAATAATAATTCAAGCACTTCCTTTCTAGCCTTCAACACTTC
>JAWOFC010000197.1:0-13492 GCA_046482455.1 Halanaerobacter sp.
AAGCAAGTAGGTAATAAGTAGAAAGAAGAGTATGTAGATTGCCTAAACTATTTAGCTTTAAAGTAGAGCGAATAGGGCTACACGAAGAGTCTCATGTCTTTTGAGACTCGGAGGGCTCAATTAAAGCGAAGCTAAGTAATTAAGCAAGTAGGTAATTAAGGCTACACGGAAGATATAATATTTTCCGTGTAGCTTTAGTTTTTATTTTTCAGCTTAAAGCTGACAGCTAAGAGTCTCATCTTCAGCCTTATTCTGTAGATAGCAGTAATCAAATTCCTGCCCTTCTTTTGCTCTCTCATATTCTTGATATCCTTCTTGTTGACATTGTGGACAAGCATTAAAAGGAATTTCTATAGCCTTAATCTTTCCATAATCCACAGGTGCAGCTTGAGATTCAATAATCTTTAATCCTAAGCATTGTGAGCATAAACGTGTTTTAATCCTTTGTTTATCCCGAATCCTATCAGTATCATAAGTTACTGTCTTGGTTGTAGTTGTATAGTCTCCTGTAGCTAATTCTTCAGCAATTAAAGTCTCTCTTGCCTGCCACTTATTGATTAAGAAATCAACCTTTTTCTTTATTTCTTGGGTGATTTGAGTTGACTGTTCCTCAATCTGTTTATTATAATCTGGTTCTACAACTCCACTATAATCTAATCCTGCCATAGCTAAAATAATAGCTAAGTTTGTATAGGGCAGAGCTGTTTCGATAGCATAGCCGCCTTGCATAATAGCTAAATCAGGATCTAGTTTATGATTTAACTTTGCATATCCTTGGGCAGTGATCTGCATATTAGTTAGTGGATCGCTAAAGTGATTATCCTGACCAGCAGAATTTATAATTAAGTCAGGGTTAAAGTCTTTTAAGACAGGCAAGACTAGATTATCTACTGCATAATGGAGACCTTGGTCAGTAGTGCTAGGTGGTAGGGCTAAATTTAGCGTATAACCGCGAGCCGTTGCTCCACCTAATTCATCTTTAAAACCTGTACCAGGAAATAGAGTGCGGCCGTTTTGATGCAGAGAAATATGAAGTATATTAGAATCGTGATAAAAAATATCTTGGGTGCCGTCTGCATGATGAGCATCAGTATCAACGATTGCTATCTTAAGGTCTGTACCGTACTTATGCCTAATATAATTGACCATTACAGCTTCATTATTAATAGTACAGAAACCCCTTGTCCCGTGAGTGATTTGAAAAGCATGATGCCCAGGCGGTCTAATAATTGCAAATGCGGAGTCAACCTTATCTTGTAGGACTAAATCTGCTGCTTTAATAGCACCTCCAGCAGAGATTAAATGGGGTTTAGTAACGACTTTTTCTGTATTTGGAATACAGAAGTGGGTGCGGTTGATATCTTTTTTATCTGCTAGAGAGGGATTATATTCTTCAATTCCTGAGATATCAAAAATACCTTCTTCTTCAATTTGGTCTTTGGTATATAATAATCTCTCTTCCCGTTCAGGATGAGTTGGAGAAATCGACCAGTCAAAGGCTGGGAAGAAGATTAAGCCTAATCTATTTTCAGCTTTTCGCATAATAAGATAGCACCTCACTATTAAAAGTATATTGTGTTATTTTTAAATTTTATTCAGCAGTCCGGTTCAGGTATCTTTTTCCTTCGAGCAAATCTTTTTGTTCATTGCATTCAAGATAAAATAAGATAGATTAAAATATAAGTATTTTAATCTATTCACATCTTATTTCACCTTTCACTTCATAACCACGAACAAAAATATTTAAGGTCAGTCAAAAGATACCTGAATCCTCCTTGTTTAAATTAAATTTAGTATTGATTTGGATAAAATTTTTTCGCAGCGAACTCAAATACTGTGTTTATACCTATGAAATCAAGGATTAAAGTACTAAATGTTGCATAAAAGTATTATTCCCCCCCCGCTATTAAAGTAAGACTGACTTAGATTGAGATAAAATTTTTTCGCAGCGACCTAAAATCTAGTTTGCCAATAAGTCTTAACGAAGTGAAATAAAAATTAATTTTGCATTGCTTAATTTCTAATTTAAATTAAGCTAAATTAATTTTTATTGAACAAGTTTAGACGAATCAAACTAGATTTAAGAGCGAAGAAATTATTTTATCTCAATCTTCAAAGTTGCACTTCACATAGATTTTATTCTAGATTTAATCTTTTGTGATACTTATTTCTAATCCCGGTTTTATCTGAGCAGTGACTTCTAAAATCTGTCCTATAGTTCTAAAGCCCCGTACTAAATTAAAACTCTCTGTATTAGTAATCTCAATCTCTGATTTAGTATGACCTGCGTCGATTAACTGCTTGCGAGCAGTCTCTTTTGCTCTGCTTAAATCAAAATCAGAGCTTATTTCTGTTTGCTCTTTAAACTGTGGGATATGATAATAGCCTTGAGAAGTATCTGCATATAAGGTGCACTCTGTTGTCTTTCTAGCCGCTGCAGCTCCAATGGCATTAGCGGTTTTAGCTTCTTTAGGAACTGTATATCTTAAAGCAAGATGCTTAGCTAACTCTGGAATTAATGCTTCAGCTGGACCTCCAATACCGACTAAATGATTTAAATCTAAGTTATAATCAGTTAGTAGTTCAGTAATTGTATAGACAGTCTGTGACTGTAATGAATTGATAATATCTAATACTTTATTCTTTATTTTCTGACAGAAGTGCTGGATGATCTTATGGGCTACTGCTTCTACAGATAGCTCTAATTTTTTGGCTAGTGGCTGGAGGCTTTGATAGGCCTTTTTTCTGGTTCCTAACTTTAGTTTATCTAAGACTATTAAGGCATCAGTTGGGGTAGGGTAATTCCCACCTAGAGCTGCTGCTGGACCCCTGCGCTGCGGGCCAATTTCTAAGGAGCCATCTTCTAACTTTATTACACTATCGCCTCCACAGCCGATAGAATAATTATATAAACCTCTAATTGAGGAATGATAGTTATTAATGGCAACTCCTTCCGGCTTCAGTAGCGGTTCTTGGTTGATAAAAAATGAGATATCGGTAGTTGTGCCGCCGATATCAAGTCCTAAGGTATTCTCCTGCGGCTGTGTTAATGCTAAAATTCCCATAATACTTGCACTTGGCCCTGAATTAACTGTCTCAATAGGAGTCTTTTCTGCCTCCTTTAAACTCATAGTCCCGCCGTCAGCCTTTAATAAATAAAGAGGAGCTTTAAGCCCTAGTTCTGCAAAACCTGATCTTATATTATTAATAAAGTTTTGTTGTACTTCATAAAGGGCAGAGTTAAAATAAGTAGTAACTTGGCGGCGGGGAAAATTTAGTCTTGAAGTTAATTGGTGACTTAAAGAGATGGTCTTTAAACTAGGAAAATTATTTTCTATAATATCCTTAACTTTTAGTTCGTGTTTAGGATTTCTAGTTGAGAATTTGCCGCAGATGGCTATATTTTTAACTCCTACAGCTAAGAGATTATCTACTGCAGCAATAACTTCTTCTTTTTTTATCTCTTCTACTTCCTGTCCGCGGTGATTAATATAACCTGAAATAGTTTCTGCTGCAAATTCTGACCATTCTTGTTTGATTCCTGGACCAGTAATTAGTAATAATCCAGTCCTTTTGTAATCATTGTTTACTATTGTATTAGTAGCTAAAGTAGTGCTTAAAGTAATCTCCTCAATTTCTTGGGGGTTATAATCTTGAACCAACTTGTGACATAGATTTAGTATAGTCTCACTTAAATTATTATCATCTGTAGATAATTTAAGAGTCTTTAATACTTGATCTTTATATAATAAGGCACCATCAGTATGAGTGCCGCCAATATCAATTCCTAACTTCATCTAAATCACCTCAGTTTAAAACTTCTGGACAAATGATTAAACTCCTGTACTAATATTAAATAGCAAAAAAGCTAACATAAACTTGACACAAACTAAAAACTCTGTTAACATAGAGTTGAATTGAGTGAAAACATAAATTTATAAATAAATTATGAGGAGGAGAATAAAAAGTGAGTTTAACTAAAGAAGATCTATTAAAGAAAGCAGAAGAGTTAGATGTAAAGTTTATTAGGTTACAGTTTACAGATATTCTAGGGGTTATTAAGAATGTAGCAATTACAGTCGACCAGTTAGAAGAGGCATTAGACGGGGAAATTATGTTTGATGGTTCATCAATTGATGGGTTTACTAGAATTCAGGAGTCAGATATGAAATTAAAGCCGGATTATGATACATTTACTATATTTCCTTGGCGTCCTGATGAAGAAGGTGCTGTAGCAAGATTAATCTGTGATGTTCATATGCCAGATGGTACTCCATTTGAAGGTGGACCGCGTAATGTGTTGCAGAATGTTTTAGCAGAAGCTGAAGAAATGGGTTATGAGATGTATCTAGGACCTGAACCAGAATTCTTCTTATTCGAAAAGGATGAGGAAGGAGAGCCGACAACTATCACACATGATAATGGTGGTTACTTTGATTTAGGGCCAATTGATGAAGGTCAAGATGCAAGACGAGATATGGTACTTGCTCTAGAGCAGATGGGCTTTGATATGGAGGCTTCACACCATGAAGTAGCTCCTGGACAGCATGAGATTGACTTTAAGTATGAAGGGGCTTTAGAGACTTCTGATAATATAGCTACTTTCAGATTTGTAGTTAAATCAATTGCTAATCAGCATGATTTGCACGCAACATTTATGCCTAAACCTATTTATGGCGAAAATGGTTCTGGAATGCATATGAATCAGTCGTTATTCAAAGACGGAGAGAATGCCTTTTATGATGAGAGTGATGAATTAGGTTTAAGCCAGACTGCTAAATACTATATTGGGGGCTTATTAAAGCATGCTGATGCAATTGCTGCTGTCACTAATCCAAATGTTAATTCCTATAAGCGATTAGTGCCGGGTTATGAAGCACCAGTCTATAAAGCATGGTCTGCTTCTAATCGTAGTGCTTTAATTAGAATTCCTGCTGCTAGAGGTGCTGGAACTAGAATAGAGATGAGAAATCCTGACCCAACTGCTAATCCTTATTTAGCAACAGCTGTGATGTTAAAGGCAGGTTTAGATGGAATTAAGAATGAGATCGAACCACCAGCAGAAGTTGTAGATAATATCTTTGCTATGTCTCCACAAGAAAAGCAGGAAGCAGGGATTGATAGTCTACCAGGAAATCTGAATGAAGCTATTAATGCCCTCTTAGATGATGAACTTATCCAAGATGCTCTAGGAGATCATGTCTTAGAACATTTTGTAGAAGGCAAGAGATTAGAGTGGGATGTGTATAGAACACAAGTTCATCAGTGGGAATTAGACCAGTATTTAAAGACATTTTAATGATAGATTATCTTCTAGCAGGCTGCCAAAAAGCGGTCTGCTTAATTGTTTTTTGGCTTAGATTATCCTATAATAAGTATATAATTAAGAAAGGAAGTTTTGATGATGCAGGCAAATATATTATTAATGATAGTCGGTATTTTAGGTATTATAGTTAATAATCAATCATTGATCTTTTCGGGTTTTTTACTTTTAGCTTTAAGGTTGTTAGAATGGGATAGTCTCTTAAAGGTAATTGATAATTATAGCGTTAAGATTGGAATTATTCTAATTATGTTAGGAGTCTTAGCCTCTTTAGCCATTGGAGAGCAGGACTTTAGTATTTTATTGGATCGCTTAAATGAACCAGTGACCTTTTTAGCTTTGATAATGGGAGTTTTAGTGACGCAGTTTACTCGAGAAGGGATTAGTCTCTTTGCAAGTGATCCAAGTATTACAATTGTGTTAGTGATTGGGATTATTATAGGAGTAGCCTTCTTTAATGGAACACCGAGTGGTCCCTTGATAGCAGGCGGAATTACTGCAGTTATTTATCAGTTAGCGCAGTTTTTAATCTGATCTTCATTATCAATTAACTAGTTTGGAGGTGCAGCGATGAGCCGAGTATTAATTGTCTATTCGACTAAGAAGAATCTTAAATCTTTGGCCCAAGGTCTTAAAGAAGCTTTAGAAGGGCAAGGGGCTAGAGTAGATTTAGAGAAAGCTAAACGAAGAGAGAAACCCCTTAGTTTAGCTAAGTATGATGTAGTCCTCTTTGGCAGCCCAATCTTAGGTCTTTTCGGCGGTAAGATCGATAATGGAATAGCTGAATTCTTAAAAGACTGTAAGGGTACTACAGGTCAAAAGAGTATCGCCTTTGTGAACTCTGGTCTCTTAGGTAGTAGCAAATCTTTAAAGAAGTTGATGAAGAAGTTAGAGCAGCAAGGCTGTATGGTCTATGATTTTAGATCTTTTAAGAATAAAGAGGCTGCTAAAAGGTATGGTAGTGAAATTAATCTTGAAAATTAGGCTCTGGCTTTGTATAATTATTTATCTAAAAAGCCTCAAGAAAACTCCATCTGAATCTTCAGTTTGATTCAGGTGGAGATGAATTGAGGCGGTTTTGTTCTTTAGCTCTTTGACTTTGGATATATTTCTCAATAGTTTCAATAGTAGCCCCTCCAGTAGAAATAATACAGTAACTTCTAGACCAAAAGGCTGATTCCCAGTAGTAGTTTTTTAAATATTCTTCATAATCTTTTTTGATAAGTCTAGAAGATACAGTTTTTAAGGTGTTAACTAGTTTTGATAACTGTATCTGTGGTGGAGTTTCAAATAAAACATGAATATGGTCTTTTTCTCCTCCGAATTCTAGGACTTTACAATCTTTGTCATTGAGCAACCTAGTAAATATTTTTTCTAGTTCGTTAAGTATTTCAGAATTAATACACTTGTGTCTATATTTTGTGATTACAACTAAATGATATTTAAGATTATAAACAGAATGACGATTACTATTAAATTGACTACTCATAGGCATTCCACCTCCTAAATCTTAGTTTACAACTAAATAAAACCATGGTATAATTATATCAACTAAGAAGGGAGGTGTAAAGATATGAAATTGTCATTTAAGTTCAAGCCTAATTTTAGTCATAAACAATTAGAAATAGTTAGAGAACTAAGTTGGCATTGTTCAAAGCTCTATAATACAGTTAACTATCAAATTAAAAATAATGAGGCTGTTAAACCTGTCTATACTCGATTAGAGAATAGATTTAAGGATAATTGGCATACTGATTACCTTCACAGCCATAATAGACAACAACTATTTAAACAATTAGCTCAAGATTGGAAAAGTTACTTTAATTCAATTGAAGATTACAATAACAACCCTAATAAATATCAAGGGCAACCAAAACCACCTAATTTCAAGTATTTAGACAACAATCCAAGTGAAGTGATTTTTACTAATCTAGCTACTAGAGTTAGAGAGGATAACCTTCTTTTGTCCTTGTCTAAGAAGATTAAAAATGAATATCAGGTGGACAGTCTTAAATTTCGGTTACCATCAGTAATCGAAAGCCTGATTAGCCTAGATAATCTTCAACAGGTAAGGATAAAAAGAGATAACCTTTCTGATGATTGGTATTTAATCATAATCTATAAAGAAGATGAAAAAGAAAATGTTCCAGGAGATAATATAATGGCTATAGATTTAGGTTTAGATAATCTTGCTACATTAACTTTTAAAGATGATCCAGAAAGCTATATAGTTGATGGTAAGGAGATTAAATCAGAAAATAGACACTACAATAAAAGAATTACTAAACTTCAAAAAGTTAGAATGAAACAAGTAGGTAGTCAACAATTTAAAGATACAAAACAGATTAAAAAGTTAAGATTAAAAAGAAGAAATTTTGTTGCTGATTATCTCCACAAAGCTAGTAAAAAGGTAGTTAAATTAGCAACTAAAAATAATGTAAATACTATAGTGATTGGTGATATAGCAGGCATTAAGCAAAACAATAAGCACAATAAACATTTTGTAGCAATTCCTATCCAAAGATTTAAAGATTTGATTGAGTATAAAGCTAAATTAGAAGGAATAAAAGTTGTATTTGTTAATGAAGCATATACTTCTGGTTGCTCTTCAATAAATGAAGAAAATTTAAGTAAAATTGACTATGATAAATCTAGGCGTATAACTAGAGGTCTATTCAAAACTGGTAATAAAATAATCAATGCTGACGTAAATGGTTCGTTAAATATAATGAGAAAGTATCTTAAAAATGGTACTCCCGAAATGGTAAAACAGATTAGGGATATGGGAGAAGTGGGCACTCCCGAAAGATTAAGGGTATCCTAGGTTTTAACTAGGAGGAAACTTAAAAACTAAACATCTTTCAAACTCACCTAGTAGCGTATAGCTTTCTTAGTATATGTGAAGCAGTGAGAAGCCACCTCCAAATCTTAATTTTGATTTGGGGGCGGAGGTTCACTGTTAATACTTAACTGGAGTTGATAATTTGAGTCAAGCAGTTACTATAAATATAGAGAGTAGTCAAGATGATGGTAGAGAGAAGGAAGTGATTAAGACAGAAAGTAGCGGTGAGTTATACTACAAGCGGGGTGCTTATTATTTGAAGTATACGGAGACAGCGCAGGGCTTAGAAGGAGTTAAGACCACGCTTAAGCTTAGAGAAGAAGAAGTAACTTTAATTAGACAAGGAGAAGTACGGACCATACAGAGTTTTGTGCCTGGTGGTAGGACAGAATTTGATTATCAAACACCGCACGGGACTTTAAATCTTGCTTTAGAAGTAGAAGAGTTTGAACTTAATCTTAAGCAGAAATCAGGAGAAGTTAATTTAGAATATAGAATCTATAGTCAAGAGGGTTTAGTTAGTAATAATCAATTAGCAATTAAATATTTCGAGGAGGAGTAGTGCATGTCTGTAGTAGAAGAAGTGCAGAATGATTTAAAAGAGGCTTTGCAAGAAGCTGTGTTAAAGAGTGATGAATTAGACTTAGATAGTGTGCCTACAATAGAACTTGAGGTACCGCGCGAAGAAGAGCATGGTGACTATGCTACAAATATTGCTATGGTCTTATCAGGACAAGCAAGTATGGCGCCGCGTCAGATTGCAGAGATAATAACTGCTGATTTAGATTTAGATATTATAGATGATCTTGAGGTGGCTGGACCGGGATTTATTAACTTCCATCTGAATAATAATTGGCTCTATCGAGTTATTGAGAAGATATCTCAAGCTGGTGGGGAGTATGGTCAGACTGATTTAGGAGCAGGGCAGAAGGTGCAGATTGAATTTGTGAGTGCTAATCCAACTGGACCGCTGCATATAGGACATAGTCGAGGTGCTGTAGTTGGAGATGTATTGGGCGAAATTATGGAGACGGCTGGCTTTGATGTAAGTCGAGAATACTATATTAATGATGCAGGAAATCAGTTAGAGATTTTAGGTAAGTCAGTAGCTGTGAGATATCAACAGTTATTCGGTGCCGATGTTGAACTGCCTGAAGATGCCTATCATGGTGATTATATTGAAGAGATTGCCCAAGAGATAGTGTCTGAAGATGATAAGCAGCATTTAGCTGATGCTGAGGCAGGAGAGATAGATTATTTTCGCGAATTTGCCTATCAGAAGATGTTAGAGAATATTAGAAGAGATTTAAATGATTTTGGAATTGAATTTGATAACTGGTTTAGTGAACGAAGTTTACATTCTGATGCAATAGAAGAAGTGATTGCAGAATTAAAGGAGCAGGACTTAATCTATGAAAAAGAGGATGCTTTATGGTTTAAATCGACTGATTTTGGTGATGATAAGGATCGTGTTGTAGTTAAATCAGACGGTAGTTATACTTATTTAGCTCCCGATATTGCTTATCATAAAGATAAATATGAACGAGGTTTTGAGCAGGCAATTAATGTCTGGGGGGCAGACCATCACGGCTATATAGCTCGCGTGCAGGCGGTAGTAGAAGCTTTGGGGTATGGTAAAGACTGGTTAGAAGTTATTTTAGTGCAGTTAGTTAATCTCTTGCGTGATGGTGAGACTGTAGCAATGTCCAAACGGGCAGGAGACTTCGTTACTTTACGTGATGTAGTAGATGAAGTTGGAGTTGATGCAGCACGTTATTTCTATGTGATGCGTGATACTGACAGCCATTTAGACTTTGATTTAGAATTGGCTAAAGAGGAGTCAAAGGATAACCCTGTCTATTATATTCAGTATGCTCATGCACGAATCTGTAGTATTGAAGAGCAATTAAAGGATGAAGACTATCAAATTCCTAACTGTGATGAGGTTGATTTAAGCGAACTAAGGGCTGATAGTGAGTTAGAGTTGATTAAAAAATTAGCCCAATATCCAGCTGAAGTTGCTCAGAGTGCTAGCAGTAAAGAGCCGCACCATATAGCTCGCTATGCCTATGAATTAGCTACTCTATTCCACAAATTTTATAATAAGTGTAGAGTCTTAGGTGAGAATGAAGCAGTATCAAAAGCACGAATTACTCTTGTAGAAGCAGTGCAGCAAGTGCTCTTAAATGTACTTGCTATTTTAGGTATCTCTGCTCCTAAGAGTATGTAATAATTGAATGGATTATCAGACTAGGAAATGGAGGTGGACTCCCTCTAGTTTTCTAGTCTTTTTCTATTGAAGCTATCAGCATTCAGTCGTCAGCTTTCAGTCAGTCAAAAACATAAGGCTTAAAATTCATGTCATGAGCCTTCAGCTAGTCAAGAACATGAAAGCTAAAGAAAGCTGCAAGTATTTGCTGACAGCTGATAGTTGACTGCTGACAGCTATAAATTATAATTGATAATTTTGTATATCTAGTATACAATGACTAGAGTTGAAACCGAAATTAAGGATTAAGTTTAACTATTAAGCTTAAGCCGAACTGAACTCTTGGTTTAGACTCAAACTCAAACTTATGCTTAAACTTATGCTTAAACTTATGCTTAGACTTAGACTCAAAAAACAAGGAGGATTTAAAATAAATGACAACAAAGTATATTTTCGTAACAGGTGGAGTTGTTTCGTCACTTGGTAAAGGTATTACAGCTGCATCATTAGGTAGACTATTAAAAGAGAGAGGCTTGAATGTAACTGTTCAGAAATTAGATCCTTATATTAATGTTGACCCGGGTACAATGAGTCCCTATCAACATGGTGAAGTCTTTGTCACAAATGATGGTGCAGAAACAGATTTAGACTTAGGCCATTATGAGCGTTTTATCGATATTGATTTAAACCAAAATTCTAATGTAACTACAGGACAGATCTATTCTACAGTCATAGAAAAAGAGCGCAGAGGAGACTATTTGGGAGGTACGGTACAGGTTATACCCCATATTACTGATGAAATCAAGTCACGTATCCACCGCTTAGGAGAGGATGAAGAGACAGATGTTGCACTGGTAGAGATTGGAGGTACAGTAGGAGATATTGAAGGGCAGCCATTTTTGGAATCAATTCGCCAATGCAAGAGTGACTTTGGCCCTGAAAATGTAATGTATATTCACTGTACCTTAGTTCCTTATTTGAAGGCTGCAGGAGAGTTAAAGACTAAACCAACCCAGCATAGTGTTAAAGAATTAAGAAGTTTAGGTATTCAGCCTGATGTAATTGTCTGCCGCTCAGATCGGCATTTAACTCCAGAAGTAGAAGAAAAGATAGCTCTTTTCTGTGATATTGATCAAGAGGCTGTAATCGAGATGAAGAACTTAGACTGCATCTATGATGTACCATTAGTTATTGAAGAGGAAGGTCTAGCTGATATTACAATTAAGAAGTTAGAATTAAAAACAAGGGTAGAAAAACCAGATTTATCTGATTGGCGTAATCTAACTGATAGAATTAAGCAGCGAGAAGATAAGACTAGGATTGCACTAGTAGGTAAGTATGTAGAGTTAAAGGATGCTTATATTAGTATTGTTGAGTCACTAGACCATGGAGGAATTGCTAATGATGCAGAAGTGGATATTAAATGGATTCATTCTGAAGAATTAGCAGAGGATAATGTAGAGGTTCACTTAGGAGATGTGGATGGTATTTTAGTGCCGGGTGGATTTGGAGACCGGGGTATTGAAGGAAAGATTCAAGCTATTCGCTATGCTAGAGAGAATAAGGTACCTTATTTGGGTATCTGCTTAGGAATGCAGTGTGCTGTAATCGAATTTGCACGTAATGTCTGCAGCTTAGATGAAGCACATAGCTCAGAATTTGTTGATACTGTAGATCCTGTGATCGATTTAATGCCTGAGCAAAAAGATATAGAGAATAAAGGCGGTACAATGCGTTTAGGTTTAGACCCTTGTAAGTTAAAAGAAGGTTCCACTAGTCGTGATTTATACCACGAAGAAGTAATCTATGAACGCCACCGCCACCGCTATGAGTTTAATAATCATTACCGTAAAGGGCTTGAGAAGAATGGAATGTTATTAGCAGGTGTTTCACCTGACAATAGACTAGTAGAGATTGTAGAAATAGAAGACCATCCTTGGTTTGTAGCTAGTCAATTTCACCCTGAATTCAAATCAAGACCTAATCGCCCTCATCCAATCTTCAAAGGCTTTATAGAAGCTTCACTAAATCAACAGTAGAATATGTTTAAAAAGCAGAAGCGCTACTGTCTCTGCTTTTTAAATTGCTGCAGCTTGCTAATAGCAGGCTGCTTCTTTTAATTTAAGAGTAAAAAAGTAGCATAGCCCAAAAAGACGGGAGAAAAGAAGAGGAGAAGTAATAATAACATCTTAAATAAGCCCCATAAGATCTCTTTAATAATCATCTTAATAAGTGCTTAGAGATAATTAAGCACTGCACCTCCCTTTTTTTATTTTAGATTACCATATATTTACATTTAAATCAAATTAATTCCACTTAAACTTTATGTCTTAGGAAGTAGATTAGAAGAGAGGCGCGAAAATTTTCCTAAATAAATCCTCTTCCTCCGTATATTCTTGTTAAATACTGGTAATAATACTATAAAGATGACTCTCAACTGAGAGAAATTATTTAATTCAGCTGGGAGCATTAATAAAATTGCGGAGGGATAAGAATGAGATATAAATTGATTACTTTAATTACTTTGGTTAGTTTGTTCTTAAGTGCAGGAGTGGGTCTGGCTCAAGAAATAAGAGGTAAGATTACAGCAGTTAATGAATCTCAAGAGACGATATTATTAAAAGAGAGAGGAGAGATTAATGAGTATCGGCTCAGTTTTGATACAGTAATTAAGTTAAATCAGAAAGAGGTTGATTTAACTGCCTTACGACCGATTGATTATCAGAGCTTCTGTGAAGCTAAAGTGGAGTTGAATCAAGCTGGAAGAGTAACTGTTATTAATGCTGTCTATAAGACTTTAGAAGTTATAGTTACAGAAGTTAATAAGAATAGTCTAGAGGTTAATAGAGTAGAGACAAAGGGGCGTAGAACTTTTAAGATTAATGATAGAGTAGAGATGATGAGAAATAATCTCCCAGTAGATTTAAATGATATTAGTCCTGGCGATAGAGGCTTAATAATTTTAGGATTAAATAATCGGCTGCAGAAGGTAATTCTTCATCATTATCAATCTTATGGTTTTTTAAAAGAGATTAATCCCGCTCAAAGAGAGATTGTTTTAAATATTGGTACTCGTTTAAATCCTGCCTATAAGACTTTAAGCCTAACATCTAAGACA